>CAJCIF010000060.1 GCA_903970355.1 Actinomycetota bacterium | reverse complement strand
AACGCAGTCAGGCGTTTGCAAAATCCTTAGGAGCAGTTTGGGCGGGTGCATCAGAAGATACTCCGCCAGAGCCTTTGGATTCAGCAATCATTTTTGCTCCGGTCGGACCGCTTGTAATTTCCGCGCTTAAAGCAGTGCGCAAGGGAGGCACTATCGTTTGTGGTGGCATACACATGAGCGACATTCCTGCCATACCTTACGATTTGCTCTGGGGTGAACGTGTGATTCGATCTGTCGCCAATCTGACGCGCGAAGATGGGCATGAGTTTATGGAAATTCTCAAACAGATTCCTGTAAAAACAGAAATTAGTACATATGCATTGTCCGATGCTAACAAGGCTCTAGAAGACCTGCGCTCTGGAAAATTCAACGGCGCGGCAGTTTTAAAAATTAGATAAAACAGGACTGCGGCATCCAAATATTACTAAAGTAATTGTCAGACCTCATGACCTTATGCATGGGGAAGAGGGTTCTTCTAACCATATGATATTGAAGTCGTATTATTTAGAGGAACAAGTAATGAGAAAGCTAATCTTGCTAGCGATGATGTCAGTTTGCCTTGCCCAGCTAGCTTCGCCTGCAATGGCACAAAGTACAGGTGGTGGACAAAGAGGAAACATAGGTCGCCGACATCCTAGATTGGCAAAACTTATTATGATGCGTCGCGCTCGCGGCGGCCAAGGAGCCAGCGGCCAACGTCATTTCTAGACCGCATCCGGAATTGCTATGGAAGATAGATTTGAAATGGGTTTAAGCACCATCGAAGATCTTCTTGCACTACAAGAGCAGAAAAATCTTCATCCTTAGCACCATGTCTGTATTTGATTTCCCTATAAATAGACAAAGGCATAGCTCCTTTGTCTAAATAATCTCGAATCTGCTCTACGAATTTGGAATTTAGTTTTCGCTTTCGTAAACATTCTATTGTCTTGTATCCATCCGTTATGAGCATACCCCAACCATTTTTTATACAAAATTCCTTTAGTGCATCCCACTTGATTCTGTTATTCCAAAAGCCCATTTCCCGGCATTGCTTAATCTCTACTACTAAACATCTGCCATCCTTGAGGGCGACACAAATATCTGGGCGGTAGAAGTATGATTTTGCATTGACAGTGTAAGAGGTACGTAGCGCTTGTTCCGCATACCAAATTACTTCAGGCGTATTTTCAAGCAAGCGAAAAAATAACCTTTCAAGATCGGATTCAAATTGAACGGTTCGACCCAGTTTTTGGCTCATAAACGAACCGGCGTCACTTCTTCTAATGCGCCGAACGAACTGAGTTGGATAATACATCTCATACTCTACTGCTGGTATGGTTTCTGTCGAAGTTGGCCAAAATGCAGACTCTATTAGACGGTTAAATCTTTGGGATTCCGTGCTTTCACAATTCATTTTGCGATTCTCCATATAGACAATCGCATTGGGCTATATGAAGTGTGGCAAAAGGGTGGCATTCAAAGAGTGAATTGCGCTTCTCTAGCATTTTGTGCGCAATTCGCCTATGAATGGACGTTTTTCTCTAAATATGCGCGGTTTAAAACACTTTCGGGAACGTTCACTACTGGATTGGCTTCGTCAAATCAGTTTTTAGCTTTCAAGCCCTAAGCCCGACGAGATACCCTTCTGAATGAGATAAGCACCACCATCGATAGCGGCAGCGCCTGCGGCTCCGACCAATATTGCGCCACCAACGGTTAGTTCGACGGGCGCGAAACCTACCGCCAAGATACCACCACATACAGCACCTAAGGCATAACCTGGATGCTCACCAATCCAATTTAACCCTCCGCTGACCGCACCTTCAGCTGTAGAAAGAGTTTCATTTGCAGTCTGTTTGATTTCGCTTCCTAAGTGCAAATCTGGTAAATAATTACTTGCCGTGCTCACCACTCGTTGATTCGTCTCTCCGGCGTTCGCAACCTGCGACACTTTTAACAACTTTGCCGCTGCTGATGCCTCGTTGCCGTGATCTGCACTAATTTCTCTATTAACTTGGTAAGGATTTTCGACTGACATGTTTGCAGCCCCCAACTAACAAAACAAGAACATGATATTGGCGTTTAGTGTCGGGTTGGTGTTTGATATGTGTCAAATTAGTGCCAGTTCTGATGCCAAAAGCTCTTGAGGTCATCTCGATTGGAGGAAATACGCGCGCTTGGATCGTTCGAAGCGGAGTCACAGGCATAATAGTACTCATTGGCATAAGGCATGTTATCAATACTGGTGCAGCCTTACCAAAAGAGACGGTATTATTTGGCAGTTTGTTTGATTTCTTTGAAAACTAAATCAGCGCAGAACCCTAACAACATAATCGCTGTTGTTGGAACAATTACGAAGCATGGAATTTCGTTCAAAATTCTAGTGAATCTTAGTAGAGTAATAAGTTGATCAAATAATTTCCAATCTTGCACAGTAACTGGTGGCTTCAATTTGTAGCACCATGCGACATAATAAGGATTTGGTCCCAAATGTACGTGCAAGAAAACAAAAATGCAGCCGATCAAACCGGACCAAATACCTAGTCTTATATACCAAGGAGTATTAAGTTTCCGGACAATTTTTAGCACAGGATTCACATGTCTATTAGGCGATAGGAAATTCAGTCGGTAATTGTCAAGCCCTCAAAGCTAGTTTAACACGTCAATCCTAAGTGCCTATTGAGCCGATATAATCGAATGACGATTAATCGTTGGATTGTTTGGCCAGCCCAATTCCGCTAGTGTCCGTTAACTCAGTTATCGAACTGAGATGATCATGTGTGTAGAAATAATTGATTCCGCTTATGTTTTCCCCATTTGGAAAAAATTCCTTGTATTGCATATGGTGCTCTATTTCTGATTTATACACGGATTGGTGTATTTACTCCAAAGTTGCAAGCGGTATAGCATGAATATGTTCGCGAAATTTGTTTTCTGCAGTAACCTAGTTGACCATGAACGGAATTGCAACGATTTCAACTTCAGCTTTTGCTAAAGTTCACCGCTCGC
Source organism: Actinomycetota bacterium (assembly GCA_903970355.1). Lineage (GTDB taxonomy): Bacteria > Cyanobacteriota > Vampirovibrionia > Obscuribacterales > Obscuribacteraceae > CAJCIF01. Next base: position 7,131 of record CAJCIF010000060.1, on the reverse strand, counting down.
GCGGAGTGTCTTTGATTGAGGCCATGGCGGTCATTTGTTTGGTTCTGCCATTCGTTCTGTTATTGGTCGATGCATCAGTTTTCTACGCCGGTTTGACCACGAATGAGAAAGCCTGCAGAGAAGCGTGCCGGGCCGCATCAATGGGCGCACCAGCTGCCGTACGTAAAGGAGAGCCTGATAGAAACGCTCAGGCTGCCATACAACCATTTGTGGCCAAATCTTTTCTTATTAACGTTTCTCCCGATCTGAAAATTACTGAGAATGTTCGGATGCCTCTACCGGAACCTCCGTTTGGAGGCCCGGTAAATGGAGAAGTATCCGTTACGACAAGAACTTATATAACGCTACCATTTACTTGCCACGTGCTGCATCACACTCCTGTAACGGTCGTAGCAAACAGAACTTTTGTATACACATGGATTTTGCCTTCCGATATTACGAACGTCAAACAATAAACAGGAAAGCCTGAACCTTCATTCAAGTTGTTTCGCCTTCGATAGGAGAATATGCAGGCCGTCCACGTGCTCAACTGCTCTCTCGGCCGAAAAAACGAGTCTTACCGGCTGTGTCACATAGGTTATGCCGGACAGTTTGGCAGGACAACCTTTGATCAGAGGCCCTAGCGAAAACGTATAAGTTAGCCTATACGAATAACAATACTTGTCTGGATTGGCAGGCGTACTCAGAGGTGCATCAGGACCAACTGATTGAACCTTCTGTGACTTACCGTCAGTGACATCTATTAGCAAATTAACTCCCGAATTTTCATAACCTCCCACAGGCAAAAGATTCGCTAACTTACCGATTCCCGATTGAGAAACCTCAGTTATTCCTTCTATCCCCCTTTCAAGTGCAGTATCGTAAGCCGCAGCATTCGCCGATTTGGATGCACCGCATACAATGGCAGCTTCTGCAACGGTAAGGCTAAAAATGAAAGATATCGTACTGAATAAGAAGAAGACTAAAAATATGATCAAGAGGTAAAGTGCGGCTCCAAACTCCGCAATTTGCGCCACTCCGCTTTCCGTGCGAAACATTTTACTTGCCATTTAGAGCCTCGATGGCGACTGGCGAATCGAATTTTACTTCTACCGCAAGCCCTCCGGAATAATAGGTTTGTCTTGGTTGTGTTGGCAAAATATGCCCGTCTTTATCGGAAAATATGGCAGATCGCGCTGATACTGCATTGCCACCACCTTCGCAACCGTCGACCGTGCCCATTACAGATGTTCCTCTTGCGAATGCACCCTTAAGGCGGCGCGTGGCTAACTCAGCATTTCCGGCAAAGTAGGGCAGTTCACACCAGTTAATTGTGTCTGCCACTAAAGGCTCACCTGCGTGTTTACCACCAGAAAAAGAACCCATGTTTCTAACCTGGTCGCGCAGCGTAAATGTCCAGGCTACAGCGCCTGATCGATAGCCTTCTAAACACATAGAATAGGCCTGGTTTTCGTGCACTGTTTGGTCGAGGAATGGGTTTTGGAGAAGGTTGGAAACCTCAACATTACCTTGCTGATTCACTTCAAAGAATAGATTTGGAAAGTTTGGATTGCCATCACCTTGAACAGATTTATCATCGAATGGGAGATCGATGATCCCGAGCACCGAATCCAACCTTGCCTTACCGTGAGTGGCTCTGATCCAATCAAATAGTCCGCGGGCAACAAGCACGGTTAATGGTTGCGCTTGATCGTTTGAAGAGTCCGTTTTCAGCACGCTTCGATCGGTTGGATAATCGCCTCCCCTGGCGGTGTACAAGTCCGTTGTTGTACGAGACATCTGGTAGTCTGTTAAAAGTTGCCGTAGAGATTTGAGATTCGGCAAAAGGCCATTGCTAAAGGTAATCTTCAAAATGCCAGGGATAGATGTGTCCTGATTGGCCTGTGGCTCAGCACATGCCGAACACTCAGTACGCAACGTTTTTTTGCCTGTGAGTAGCTGAGTTTGAACATTAGTTTGGAGCTCGCAAGTGGAAGTTGCGCGCACTATTGAACAAATGCGCTTACCATCAGAAGCCCGAAAGAGTTGAGCATCGACCAGAGAAGGTGTCATTCCCATTCCAGCAAAGAAGAAACTCTCTCCGTCTATCGGAACATCAACGAAAGCTGCGTAGTTTTGGCCAAATTTGCCACCTTTGGGAATTCGCGCCAGAGTTTCCGGATGGGGTATCGCTGTTGCACTATCGGCAGGACCCGCCAGCCAACCAAGGTTGAGGGTTAGTGTGTTGGCGGATCCTGAGTTGCTAATTTTTGACAAGTTGGAACAAAACAATCTTTTTGCATGTTCGTATGGTTTAACTTCATTGCCGTCTTTATCTGTGACCTTTGATTTTCCTGTAGGTCGAAGCGATTCTTCAAGCACTCTCTGAAGAGAACTGGATGCTCGTCTTGCTTCGCAGAGATCTTGAATGGCCATGTCATACAAAATGTCGTTGCCAATCAGTTTTGCTAAAAGAATTTCCTGGCGGCAAGTTGCGTAAATGGTATTAATTCCGGTGACAGGCAAAGGCTGACCGTCTGCAGCTAAAGTTGCTTTGCCTGTCGGTGGATAATCGGTAAGTGCAATATAACCAAAATGCGAATCATTTACCACTATCGTGGAAATATCTTGGGCTGCCGCCATGCTAGCAGATTCCAGGGCAGACAGCTGATTCGATCTGGTTACGCCTGAACAAACCAAATCATTTGCAGGTGCTACGAGCAAGAACATGACTATAGCCATGCACATAAGGCCGAAAACAAGAATATTTCCCTTGTGATTTCGAGATTCAAATCGGCAATGAGTTAGTTGAGTGTTTAATCGACTCTTCATATGCTTTCTAGCGAGTGCCTCGTTATTGCTGAAGTTGCACCGTTTGCCAAACTCAATTTTATTTAGGGTTGTGAGGTTGGTGATTTTTGGAAACGGAACTATGGCTGTGAATTTGGTGATTTTTGGGAACGGAACTGTGGCTGTGAGTTTGGTGAACTTTTGTCTTGAACCCATGCTTTGATGGTGGAGGTGGAGGTGCTGGTGCCGGTGCAGGTACTGGGTTCGGAACTGCAGCAGTTGTGTTGTATCCCGGGTGTTGCGTAGAGCTATATTGAATAGCCCATGCTCGCTCAAGATCCGTCCCGGAGTTTATAGCGGCCCCCGAATTAATGGCAGGCGAGTTTTGCACCAGAGCAAAACTGTAGTTTAGAAGCGTAGCGGCCGATACACTGTTGGAGATCGCTGCTACGTTAGAGCTGAACTCAGGATCAGTTTGCTGTGCGACAAGAGTCGTTGTATTGCCGGTTTCTACATCCTCGAAGTTACCTGTGGTATCGCTCACACCGGAACGTCCGTTCAAACCCGTTACAATTCCAACTGTTCCTTCACTGACAGGAACGCCTACAATGCCTCCATATACGATACTGTTAGATACGAAAAGCGAACGCTGCGACGGATTACTTCGTTGATCGTTAATGCTGTAATGTCCTGTACCCTGAGCATTTAGCTGGGTAAGGAAAGAGGTGCAATCATTTAGCCAAAATTGTTCTTGATTAGAACTTTGTTGAATGGCCAAATTAGCTGTGGCTGCATTTACAAATAGCGAATTACCAACATTGAGGTTCAAACAATTTGGACCTGCGACAAGACCATAACTCAATCCTGGACCAAAAACACATCCATAAACGGAAGGAGAGTTTGGTGAGTTGATATAATCCAGAAGCGCTCCAACTGTTGTATTGCCCGGGTTAGGATAACTACTTTCGTATAGCCAGCTTCCTAAGACTATGCACGGACTATCACTAAATACGTTGTAACCTACATTATCGTGGATAATCGAATCAGTTATGTAAGCTCCGGCAAGACCCGGGTAAGCATTGTTCAACCTGGATATTGGAGGTGCAGAGGAAACTCCATATGCAACGGTGACGCCGGAGTTGTTGTTTGCGATTTCGGTAAACCAAACAGAAGCTCCTCCAGAAGTGTTCTCAAACTGCACACCCGCAGATTTAAAATTACGAACCAGCATTCCAATCGAAGGTCCGACGGCCCCCACACAAACCGATGAATTCAAGTCGATGCCTGTGCTAAGTGAGTTTGTTCCATCTAAGACTACTTGACCATTATGTCCTGAGTCGTTGGAAGCAAGAATTTGGATGTTAGACGGCAAGTTCGGTGGAACAACGAGCGACTGCTTGTAAACCAAACCAGACGTTCCTCCGTCAATCAACAAAACATCGCCAGCCTGTAATTTGCTCCAAACAATATTGGTAAACGATGACCATGCGGTTGCATAGGATGAACCATCAGCGTTGTTTCCGACAGGTGACACATAGTAATTCGTTGCGTTAGCGCCGTTAAAAGCTGTAATTGAAGTTACCATTGCAGCACAAGCTGCGAATTGGTGGCACTTTTTTCTTGGTATTGTATAAAGTATTAGTTTGTATAAACACGACAACAGTTGGGACCTCTGCATAAATGTCTTCTCCATGATTTATTTTTTTAGTAATGAGCAGCATCTCGACGAGCCGGAGCTTCAGAAGATCTTACGCCAAGGCCTTCCGAGATAACTCAGTTTCAAATGTATTCCTATCCTACAAACGGAACAGCGCTTCAGTAAATACGCATTTTCGTGTATGTTGATTGATTCGCTTTCACATTACTGGGATAATTGATCTAGTTTGCGGTATCGCATGTAGTGCATCATATGCGGTTCAGCCTAGAATAGGGTAATGATGGATTATTTTTCTGAAGCTTTGGCATTCACTTTAAAGTGGGAAGGTGGATTTGCGGATCATCCATCCGATTCGGGTGGTCCAACGAACTTCGGAATAACGCAAAGAGTTTACGACGGTTACCGGAGTCGACACGAACTGCCACTGCAATCGGTTCGCCAAATTTCCAGGGACGAAGTGATTGAAATTTATAAGCTCGATTATTGGTTAGTCGGGAATTGTGAAAAGATGCAATCGCCACTCTCGATTGTCCATTTCGATACCTGCGTAAACTTTGGACCGTTTCATGCGGCGCGTTTTTTGCAACAAAGTCTAGAAGTAACCGTTGACGGACTAATAGGTCCGAGCACCCTAAATGCCCTCGTTTCCGAAGAACCGGGAAGAATTGCAGCAGCAATTTGTGATCTTCGAATTCACTTCAGGCACAAGCGAGTTGCAAAAGATCCCACTCAGAAAATATTTCTGAAAGGTTGGCTAAATCGCGACAATGCATTGAAGAACCTCGTGCTGAATTCCCACACGTTCTTCTAAGCAGCTTCCGGCTCTGGTGCCGGCTTTTCTTCCGGTGGTTTTTCACCGGGTGGTTCTCCTGGTGGCACGCTTTCCGGAGCGGGTTCAATGGTTCGGTGATTGTACGCGTAGAGAAGCAGCCATCCCCAGGCCAGTGGCCACCAGCTCGATGAATAGCTGGGCAGGAAGAACAACACTGCACCTAAACCAAGCAGCATTATGTAACAGGCTATCTGGATATCCGGTTTCCGCCCAATTGCCAATTCAATCGGAACGAACATCGCTGCAAGCGCAATAAGAACTCTGAAAATTGCGGTAACTTTCAGGTCATAGACGGTTAGGGGCTGCGATGAGAGCAAAGCCGAAACTACCACCATCAATAACAACGTGGTCCAACCAATGTTATTGCCCTGTGAATGCAGACCGGCAATATGTAACATGATGAAACCAATAAAGTACGCGATTATCAGTTTTGAAAAGAGACCTTCATTTTCGTAGATAGCATCGGCTGCATCCAGCAATTTCTCGTTCTGTACACTTTCAGGATTTCGTCTTTCCGGGCGCATAATCCCCGCCCTCACATCTTCTGTCGAAAAAATGAAATCACCTTGCAACAAATGACCAGTGAATCGTCTCGCCATTGCTCTTACCGGCATATATGCCCGCACACTATCCGGCTTCAAATTGAGAGGGTAAGAGACAATCTTTTTATAAGAACTTAAAATCGGTCCGGCAAATGAATACCAAGGCACGTGATGTGATGAGATTACTAGTTTGTGATCGACTTTGACTGTCGTATCGAGTACCGGCGCCCTTCCTGTATGAGCGTCCAAGGCCGGGAAAAATATATGGTCGGGATCGATTGGCTCGTAGACCCACACTAGCGGTTCCGGAGTAATTGACTTGTTGAAGCAACACAAAGCAAAAGTGTAGCCGTGATACCAATTATCGTAGGCTGTAAATATTTCACTGTTAAGTTCGGGTCTCCGATCTACTGGCACACGGGAGAGTGCAGCAGGGATATCGGATGCACTGTTCGCAAGGACGACGGTATAGCTTCCTTTATTGAAAACTTGAACTGATTCAGGCCCTGCGCCGGCACTGGCCGCCGCGGATGAGAGGTTGTCTAGATTTTTTGAGAGGTTGAAGAAAAATGCAATTATTTGTGGTATCGAACGCACAAATATTCCAAAGCTTGTGAGAGCTTGATCGATATCACCAAAGAAGTGCCAATCAGAACACTTATATAACTCTCCAGCTACTCCGGTGAAATCGGTTCCTTCCAACATATTTGCTGAAGTCAACGAATTGGGGAGAGCCGGAATAGGCAAAATCATGGCGTTCGGACCGGCTATTAAATTGGTCGGTTTGTTTTCGTACAAAAGAATGTGCATCAACTTGCCATTTTTTTCGAACTCCCCGGCCCAACCGTAGGTATCCGTAAAATCTGCCGGTGCCAGCGAGCAGCATGCCACTACAGACAATACCGGCTGCAGAATACAAAGAAGCAATATAAATAGCGCTGCTTTCCTGTACATAGGCTATGGCCCCCAAGAGATTTGAGACTTTAAGGTGACACCGTTGTTAAAGTGGTCATCCTAACACTAAGATTTGCTCTTGAAATGTGGAAGAACGTTAATGCTTCGGTAAAGTGGTTTCCACCCCTTCAACGACCCAGTCCATTTCAGAAAGCATTTTGGCATCGGCTGTCTGCCCATCAGCTATACGCAGTTTGCCGTCGCGATCTTTCAGCGGTCCTTTAAAGATGATTTTCTTGCCCTGCCTGATTTGATCGGCCGCTTCCTTCGCTTGGGCCTGTGTTTCCTTGGGAACTCTTGCTCCGAAAGTTGAAATGTCAACTGCACCATCTTTCATCCCGAGCCAATATGTTTCAGGCTTCCAGCTGCCATTTTGC
>CAJCIF010000059.1 GCA_903970355.1 Actinomycetota bacterium | reverse complement strand
CCAATCCAACAGATGTCAATGAGGCTCCAAAGGCGGCCACCTCAGCACCTGCCAGTACTCAAGCGCCTTATTCAAAAGAAGCGGTTGAGCACTACAACAAGGGTATCGAATTGCATGGTCAGGGGAACCTGACCCAGGCGGTCAACGAATACAAGCAAGCAATTGCGGCCGACCCGCGTATTGAAGAAGCGCATAGCAATCTCGGTGTAATTTATGCCGCCCAGCACTCTTATTCAAAGGCTAAGGAAGAGTTCATAAAAGCTCTTTCGCTCAAGCCCAATCGCCCCACAACCTTAAATGGACTGGGCACCGTCCTCTATGCCCAAAAGAAATTTGACGAAGCGAAAGATAAGTGGCTGCAAGCGGTAACGGTAGACCCAACTTTTTGCTCGGCTTATTACAACATGGGCAATGCCTATGAAAGCGAAGGCAAACTCGATGAAGCCAAAAAATTATTTATTCAGGCTGTAGGTGTGTGCCCCACAATGGCGGATGCGTACTACAGATTGGGTGGCATTTACTATAAGAGTCATCATCTTGCACCGGCTGAAGCACTTTTGCAGAGGTCTTTAACCTTGCAACCAGAGGGCGAATTTGTTCGAGAAGCCAAAAAGATGATCGATCTAATTGATAAGGAAATGGCCAAAGAACCGGAAAAAGCTGGGACACCGCAAAAAACAGCAGGCCCAGAGACACAGATTATGAAGCCCTCGCCCGCTACGGTGAGTGCGACACCGCCTGCCTCCAGTCCTAAACAGGCAGCGAAAAAGCCTGCTCCGCAACCAGTTGTGCAGAAACCAGCAGATGTAGTTCCACAACCGGTGGTGCCGAAACCAACAGCTGTAATGCCGCAACCGGTCGCTCAGAAAGCAACTGACTTGGAGTCGGATCCAACTGCTGCAGCCACTAAACCAACAGCAGATTCAGTGAGTGAGATGGCAAACAGACTAGATACAGTTGAGACAGAAGCCAAACAAGAAATAAAAGCAGATTCTAAGAAAATTCCCGCTGCCACCGGATCTGGTGCAGGCTCGGAAAAAGATCTAGACACCTATGTCGAACCGCCTCAAGGTGCTGCGCGTGGAATGGAATAATTTCTTGAACCGCTCATGAACGAACGTGAGGAAAAGATAGCCAGAATATCGGAGTACATCGAGGGCCGGGTTGTCCCGAATGAACGCGTCGATATTTCTATTAAAGGAATCATTCTTGGTTTCCCAGCTTCATTGGAGGCTTTTAAACCGAACTTTCCCTTTGGACTCAATTATTTTGTGGAAACGAAGGTGATCGACGATCCGGCCGGGGAAGAAGGATCACTGTTGCAATTGAATCTTTCAGCAAGGCACAGCAAGGGAATTTTAGCGAGGCTGATCAGGCTTGTCTTGTTTGAACCCCGTGGACAGAAGTTGAAGCACCCCCAGCTGGATAAAATGTTTGTTGCCGGTTTTAATGATCCGGAGATTGCCACCCAGTTTGCATGCCATCCTGGCGTAGCAGATGCGCTTTTGAATTTGTATCAATGCTCAAAATTTAGTGAGCTCATCATTAAGTCAGACGCTGGAATCTTCCTTGCACAGCCAACTTCATTCGATAGTGTTGATGTGAATGTTTGTCTGGAAGTATTCAAATTGATGGGAGATCTGGGCCAAGTTATATTCGATTCGTTTTCTTAAGCGTGTCGAGTGCTAATATGGCGTCCTCGGCCATAAACCAGGTGTGTTAAAACACTTAAGCCGTTGGATTACAAAATGCTAGAAGATCGAATAGCACTAGCCGAATACCGTAATAAACTCGAGCAGACGAAGGGCAAACGGCGCTTTTTCATTCTTGTTGCTGTTGCTTTGTTTCTTGGGATTGGGCTCTGGCACTTTGTACTCGATCCCTTCTTTAATCCTGAGTGGAAGCGCAATGTTGTTCTGGCCAAAGTTACATCGGTTGATTACAAGATCCCGGCCACAGGCACAATCAAACCGACCAGCCAAGTCAAAATCAATCCGAAAATGACCGGGGTTGTTAGCCAGATTCTGGTTAAACAGGGTGATCCGGTTAAGAAAGGACAAGTACTGGCTATTCTTGATGACAGTAACTTACTTGGTCAGGTAGCAGCATCGAAATCAGCACTGGCACTCAATGATGCTAATTACATGAAAGTTGCGCACGGCAATAGACCGCAAGAAATTGCTAACGCTGAAGCGCAAGTCTTGAAGAACGAGAATATCGTCAAATACGCAGAACAAACTGTGGCCCGAGCCGAAAGCCAGGTACGTTCATCTGATGTCGCTCTCTATCGAGACGAAACCAATGCCCGCCGCCTCACGCTCCTTGCTAAGGAAGGTGCCATCTCCGACCAGGAGCGTTTGAACGTTGTTACAACGGCTGAGCTCAGTCGTAACCAGTTCAAACAAACCAAGCAAGAGCTGGTGCAGGCACAAGCCGCATTGCAGCAAGCACGAGCAGACTTGCAAAGTGCTCAACAGCAACTGAGTTTATACAAAGCAGGCTCGCGATCGGAAGATGTCCAAGCGGCAAGATCGGCCCGTGATCAAGCGGCCGGAAATTTGAACTATTTGCAAAGTGAATTGAACGATACAAAAATAAGAGCACCATTTGATGGCGTGGTAACACAAAGATATGTGGATGAAGGTGCCGTAGTTTACCCGGCCGGTAATGGCAGTCAACCAACCAGTGGAGCAATTCTTTCTCTAGCCGGGGTATTGGAACTGGTAGCGGAAGTTGCTGAGACAGATATGGAACACGTGCATTTAAATCAGCCCGTTGAAATTGTCGCGAATGCTTTCCCGGAAAAAACTTTCCATGGACATGTTACTTTGGTTGCGCCGGAAGCAGTGGTGACGAACAATGTCACCACATTTGATGTGCATGCCGCATTAGATGATGACAGTCAAAAAATGCTTCTTTCAGGAATGAATGTTGCTTGCAATTTTATTGGTGAAAGACAAGAAAATGTTCTTGTTATTCCAACTGTGAGCATCACATCTCAAGACGGCAAGACAGGTGTTTTGGTGCCAGGTGCTGATGGTCAGCCAGCTTTCAGACCGGTGCGCACGGGACCAACAGCCGGAAACAACACTGTTGTGCTGGAAGGATTGAAGAAAGATCAGCCGGTGCTATTAGGTTTGACGAGATCGCAATTGGAAAGCCAAGGCTATCTTGAGAAAGAAGGTGGCCAATCGAAAGGGTTTTGGCCGTTTAAATGAACATATTTGAGCTGGCTAGATTGGCTTGGTTCGAAATTCGGGCCAACCGATTGCGCAGTGTTTTGACTGTTCTCGGAGTGGTTATCGGTGTGGCGGCCGTTATCGCATTGCTGGCAGTGGGTCAAGGCGCTAAAGACGAAGAAGAAAAGCAAATGAATTCACTCGGCTTGAATGTGCTTTTCATTCGTGCCGGAGAAACGAAAAATGGCACGGTATCAAAAGGAATGGGTTCGGCTTCCACTCTAACGGTTGCTGATGCAGATGCCATTCACAAAGCGTGCCCTTCTGTTTTAACTATTGCTCCTGGAGCGAGTATTGCTCAGCAGGTTCAGTTTGGTTCGCATAATACCAAAACAACAATTGAAGCGACAGTGCCGGAGTTTTTTGAGATTCGCAATATTCACGCTCTGGCAGGAAGATTTTTCAATGCAACGGATGTCGATCACGGCCAGATGATTTGTGTGATAGCGCCAACCGTTGCAAGTTTATTGTTTGCAGATCAAAATCCAATCGGAAAGAAGATTTTGATTAATGGCGAATTTTTTGAAATCATAGGTCTTGCAGCGCCAAAAGGTGTGGTTGCAACTCAGGATATGGACGATCGAATTTATGTTCCGCTAAAAACAGCCTACGATCGTTTGTTCGGCTTAAACGGTGCAACTGGTGAGTCGGTGCAATTCATTGATGTGCAAGCAAAATCTCTTGCCGATATATTGCCTGCTCAATACCAAATAACAAATTTGCTTCGACTTAGACATGGCATTCGTGCACCGAGGCGAGACGATTTCTACCTGCGCACCGAGCAAGAATTGGTTGAAGCTTCCGGAAACGTATCGGAAGCAATGTCCGTTTTGCTAGCTTGCATGGCTTCAATTTCACTCATAGTTGGTGGCATTGGCGTTATGAATATCATGTTGGTATCTGTAGCGGAACGCACAAAGGAAATAGGCATTCGCAAAGCGGTCGGTGCAAGATCGATGGATATTATGTGGCAATTCGTCGTTGAAGCGATGGTGCTAACACTTACTGGCGGAATTGTCGGTGTTCTTCTTGGGCTATTCGGCAGTTACGCTATAGGACATTTTACGCGGTGCCAAACTTCTGTCACCGCCTGGTCTGTTTGTGCATCTTGTTTAGTTGCAATCACAACCGGTTTATTCTTTGGAATCTATCCGGCCCGGCGCGCCTCCCAACTCAACCCAATTGATGCTCTGCGCAGTGAGTAGTAATCGGTTAGTGTCCTTCAATAGCCTTTCTCACGGCGGCAAGTGGTGCTGTGTCGTCAAAAGTTATTGTGGAGCCGTCTTCTTTTACCCCAAGATCCTGCCATATAGCTTTTAAATCCACTGTTTCATCTTTAACTGCTAATCGATCGTAGAGATTTTCAAGAACATGTATTTTCAACGCTTTGTCACCAATAGATAAAGCTTGATCGCCTGTCCAATCAGATCCTATGTTTCCACCCTGGTTCGCCACTGCCCGTAATGCGTCTTCCAAGCCATATCGATTTTTGGTTTGTTGCCGGATATCGATGTCCGCCTTTAGACAATAGATAGCCCCGCCCCAGTAAATTCTATGGATCGAGTCGGCTTCATTTAGACCTTTGTGAACTCCTTCTTGACCTTTTGGACAGTTATCAACCATGTCACGCCAGAATTCTTCTTGAGTCAATTTGCCAATTCTCAATCTACCAATCGGTTCAATGTAGGTAGCAATTCCCTCTGCTAGCCAATCTTGAGAACTGTTTGGAAATGCCAGATGCATCATTTCGTGCGTTAGCATCCAGCTTTTATCAAGCTTTGCTTCAGTGGTTTCGGGGCCGAGTCCCAGGTAGATCACTCCACAGTTATTTTCATCATCGTAGTTGGTGTGGCCGTAACCAATGCCACCATGCTCTTTGGTGCGCACTGTGATGACGGTTTCCCTCAAAGGAAACTGCCCGTAATACTTCAATACCGCCGCGACAGCGTCGTTTACATATTTCTTGAGGACTTCCGTGGACACCGGAAGCGTGCCTTCGGTTCTAACCTTTATCGATGCCTTTGCTAACTTTATTTCGAACTGCGCGGGTGCATTATCTTTTGCTACAGCACCAGCAGACATCCTGTCCATTGTGCAAGAAGAGAGGACGAGGAAAGAAAAAATGGCTGCCAGGAATTTTTGATACAAGTTAAGACTTCAATCCGAGTTGAATAACAAGCGGTAAGTGATCAGAACCAAAGTTTGGTCCCACTTTTCGTTTGACGACACCAAGTTCCTTTGTATAAACGCAGTGGTCGATCGGAACCAGGGGCAAAGGCATTCTGGTACTCCAACTCGGTTGAATACCATAGCCGATCTCAGAATCAGTCAAATGGGCTCGTAAAAGCATTCGTTGAAAGTAATTTGACCACGGAGTTGAGTTGAAGTCACCAGCAATCACAACGGGAATCTCTGAGGTGCGGACATCATCAGATAGTCGGTATAGTTCCAGGTTTCTTGTTTTCCATTTATCACGGTTATCTGGAGCGGGAGGATGACTCGCTATCAATAGTATTTTTTGATTGCCGATCTGCAATTCGCCTCTAACACCATATCGCTTTAGGTGCTTTCCTTCTGGTGGTTCAACTCGATCAATCGGTATCTTGCTGAAAATTGCGGTACCACCACTTATTCCTTCGTCAAATGAATAGCGATACTCGGGCAATCCCTCATGTATTTTTGCGATCCAATCTTTTGTGTCTTCTTCAACACAAATAACGTCCGGATTGGATTCCTGTATGAATTTGAAGAAGCGCTCAAAATCTTTGTTGTGCGCTCCCCACACGTTTGCAGCTACAAGAGTTAATTTCGCACCGGTGTTTGTGCTGGAAACAGGAATTAGTAAGGGCAAGAATGCAAAGCCATTTGTTAGTATGACCATTCCTGCGATTCCTGCTATGACGCGGGAACGTAAAAGCAGCGCAAAAAATATAAATGGAATTGCCGATAAAGAAAATAGTATGCGTAGCTGACTGCAAGTATCAATCATATAACTAGGCAGCGGAAGGTACCCAGCAAGTGAAAGAACCAGCGGGACGAAAGCTGCCAATGCGCAGGCAGTCACAGTACTAATTTTCATGTATTTCGAAATTTTAGAAAGCAAGGTTCATCCTC
>CAJCIF010000058.1 GCA_903970355.1 Actinomycetota bacterium | reverse complement strand
CTGAATGCAGCCCGTCTTGCTCTGCAAAAAACAAGGCCGACCGCTGTCAACATTCAATGGGCGACAGACAAAATCTACAATTTAGCCGTCACTCTTACTAAAAATTCCCACGATCAAACCGAAATTGCACGCCGCCTCTTTCAAGAAGCGGAAGCGATTTTGCTCCTGCACATTGAAGCGAATCGAACACTTTCTGAATACGGACAATCACTCATCAAAAATGGCCAGAGCATACTGACCCATTGCAACGCCGGTTCGCTTGCTACATGCGGATGGGGCACGGCCCTTGGCGTAATTCGATCCGCACATTTCGCCGGTAGAAAGATCAACGTTTATGTGGATGAGACCAGACCAAGAAATCAGGGCAGCCGTCTTACCATGTGGGAGCTTTCTCAGGACGGCATCGACTGCACTCTCATTCCGGATTCTGTGGCCGGATTTCTCATGGCGAAAGGAAAAATCAACTTCGTCATAACCGGCGCCGATCGCATAGCCGCCAATGGCGATACAGCCAACAAAGTTGGCACTTACTCTGTTGCCAGACTGGCGTTTTGTCATGGCATTCCCTTTTACATTGCCGCACCCATGTCTACCGTAGACCCCCTTACCAAAAGCGGTGAAGACATAGAAATTGAAGAACGAGACAACGACGAGCTCACCACATGTGGTGGCATATCACTGACGATCGACAACGCCAAGGCTCTCAATTTAGCTTTTGATGTGACGCCAGCCGCGTATATAACGGGTATCATCACAGAATACGGCATTCTTATGCCACCCTATGAAGAGTCCATACAACAAGCTTTGATGCTTGAAAAAAGCAATCCGATCAAAGCAGCACTTACCAGAGTCTAGCCTATGCAAATAAAAACCATCATTTATATTGCCACCACAATCTGCCTCACCAGCCCACTGGCATACGCCAAAAGCACCGTAAGCCAGAGTCCGTCCCCAATTGAAAAGGTAGATCCCGCCGAAGCGGAAAAAGGATTCCTCAATGCCGCCGGGCAGAGCGCCAAAAACTACAACAAAGATTCCCTCCACAGGCTGGATTTCACCGTAGTCGGAACAGGCTGCGCCGTCTGCCTAATGGGAATACAAACCAAACTAAAAACAAAACCCGGAGTTGTTAAAGCAGCCGTCATGCTGAAACCACCCTACGGCGCCAGCGTCGTCTATGACGCAAAACAAGTAACAAAAGACGCCATCGTAGATCTAGCCAACCATCAAAAGAAAAACGTCCACGTCAACGCCGTCACCGACACCCCCATCACCAAAATACCCATAGTCCTAATCCCACCCCACTTCAAAGAAGGCGAATAACCGCGCAGAGAAGCAGTGAAACTGCGCCGGAGCGCTTATAACTAATCCGGACAAACCAACAGCGAAGCGCAGCCGCGGCGAGGAGCCGTGGCGGAGCGCAGCGTCAATACGCGCGGAGGAGGCGACGGAGGAGCCGACCGGAGCGCATATAAATGCATTTGCATTATTGCCCAGGCAATAATGCAACTATTGGCTCAGCAGCAGTAGCACCAAATGTGGCTTGTTTGTCGTTCGGTGAAGGCACTCCCCAGATGGGAAATGGGAAATTGCACGTCATCGTAGTTTGAACGACTACAACACCACTACTTGAGGCGTCATAACTAAAACCAGAGGATACAAAACTGGCACTGCCAGTAAACATGGAGGTGTTGTTGTCATAAAAGGCAGTCACAACGTTTTGAGCAGCAGTTTGAGCAGCCCCACTGGTTGTTGCTTCCGCGGCGGCACGAGCAGCTTCTTTGCAAAGTGCATTATTGGCTGTCTGGCACATGACGATACCAATAAGATCTACGAAGAAAAGCATCAATGGAATAATCAAAATTAAACCGGCAACAGTTTCAACGATGCTGCTAGCACGCCGATTGCGTCTTTGTTGTGCTGTCTTGATCAATTCAGTCCCTTCTCTTCCTGTATGCCTTGCGAACAATATTGGAAATTTATATTTGTACCTACGCCAGGTACATTGCCCAGCCAACCTGCAAGAAACGGAAAGAGTGGGTTGGCCTCAATATTACTTGTCAGCACACTGTACTGAACATAGGTGCTGGGGTTGGGAGCCGGCGTTGTCGCCGTTACCTGATAGAGCAAGCACGTTGTCATTTGACCATGACATAGAACAGCCACCGTCTGCGCCCACGTCGAGTATTTCACCGAAAGATCTTCGAATAACTGAACACCCGATGGGCTTTTGATACCGGGAGAGCTGTTTAAAATGTCACTGCCGGGAGCCGCTACCGCATAGGTGAAAGCAGGCGGAGTACCGGGTGGCGCGCCGCAAGTAATTTCCCGTAATAGCAATTGGTTGCAGTACCAACCGACCGCGTAGATATACCCCAGATAGAGAAGGTCTATAAGAGGAATCATCACGCAACATATAAGGATAAATACAGCCGGACCAAATTCTGCAATTTGGGCTGAACCCAATGGTTTCCTGCGAAATCTGCGTTTTTTTGCTGAAATCATTTCCATCTATTATTTTGTTTGCCAGCGACCGCCGGTGCGCTGGTAAAGGTGTTTTTTTAAGCCCGAACGAGGTCTCTCAACCATCACTATACCCAATGAGGAGAATTCTCATGCAATTGAGAAGAATATTCGCCCAACATAGGCCGGTTATTAAAATTAAGTGTCGTTAATTTTCCGAACAGCAAGCGAGCATTTGTACCAGTTGTACTATTAGAGACAAAATGAAAATGCGTTTTCCAATTTTTGCTCTCACATTGTTGTGCACATTTTGCACCGCCCCTGGCAGTCAGGGAGCAGTTATAGAAGATCCTTCTTCTAAATCGGCTTCTACGTCGGTCAGTGCTTCTACTGCCGCAGAACCCCAAAAATTACTTCTGGACAAAATAGAAGCGGAAGCGAATTCAGAAAAAGTCTCGGAACAGTCGCTTCAACAAATTCAAGCTCTGGTTGATAAAGACCCAAACAATTACCGCATTCGATTAGTCCTTGGTCTGTGCCTGCAAACGCTCGGGCTAAAGGATGAGGCCCTCGAGCAGTTCAATGCAGCGGTCAAGCTTGCACCCGATGCTCCTGAACCTGTGGCTCAAATAATAAAAGCGAAATTGCAAATGGGTCAGACAAAAGAGGCCGAAGATTTGATCACAAGCGCAAGAAAGCGCTTCCCCAAAAGTCCTGAAATTGCGTATTGGGTAGGCAACTATTATGCATCGAAAAGCCAGTTGGGGCCAGCGTTCAAATTCTACACGGAGGCTTTGAGCAAGGGAAAAACTGTGGTTGGATTACCAACGGCCATGGCGAAAATCAACCTGACTCGCGCCCAGCAACAACGAGACCCTTATATAAGCTATGCCTATTACATGCAAGCAATTACACTTGCCGATCAGGACTTAAAAGTAGACCCCAAGCTGACCGATGCCTATCACGTTAAAGGCATGGCCCTTTTAAAAATGGGCAAAATTGCTGAGGCAATTGAGCCCCTGCAAACAGCCTTTGACAAAAACCCTATTAACAAGGAGCTCGATTTGGCCCTGGCTCGTTGCCTTTATTGGTCTGGCAATTTCAAAGGAGCCCTGCTTCCTGCCTGCATCTATATTGCTGAGGAATCAGAATTTGTACCGGGCGGCAAAGATCCAAAGCAAATCCTTGCCTCGATTCTTTCTCACCTTTCTGAAAGCGAAGTTAAGGCGGGTTTGAACGATCTTTTCACAAGAGCTGGATTCAAACGAAACCCGCGTTTCCACTACACTCTCGCTTCATTTCTTGATGGTCGAAACTTACATGCTTTAGCAATCGAGCAATACAAAGCTGCTATTGCCCTCCAGCCCGATTTCGGTGAGGCCTGGTTTCACCTGGCTTACAACCAGGAAAAATATGCTCAGGACTATGACGGAGCACTGCTTTCTTATAAGAACGCTCTTCGTTATATGAGTGGAAATGCTGATGTAGCCAACCATCTCAGAAGGCTTGAGGATCGTCTTGGCCAACGCAATGATGATCTCGCCTGGCAATTACGCGACAAATTGCTTCGTCTCAAAAACGCAGGCGCTAATTAGTTGAAATCAGCTTGAAGTAACGATCGCAACGACAATTTTGCCGCGTACATGGCGCATGGAGAGCCTGACCAGAGCATCCGGCACATCTTCAAGAGGAATGACCTCTTCTACCATTGGCTTAATCAAACCTTTGCTGGCTAAGCCGCCGAATTCAATACCGATTTTGGCCAGATCTTCTTGTGCAACTCGATCATCAGAAAGGAATGCACCACCGAGTGCAACTTCATGAACAGAAAGTCCTTTCTCGAATGGTGGCACTGTTGTTATGTCAGGCAAACCGGCTACACAGGCGATTGCACCATTGAAGGCCAACATCGAGAGTGAGTTTGTTGCGCTTTCGCTGCTCACTGTATCGAGAATGTAGTCAACACCGCGTCCATTCGTAATTTCGAGGACGGAGTCGGCAACATTCTCGCTTTGATAATCAATTACTTCGCCTGCACCCAAGTCGCGCACAAATTTAGCGTTGTGTTTTGAGCAGGTTGTTATTACTTTCACTGAAGCTAGTTTGCACAGTTGAATCGCAAAGCCACCTACACCACCGGCACCACCATGAATAAGAATGGTTCGGCCCGATTGCACATGGAGCTTGCGGTGCAAGGCCTGATAAGCGGTAAAACCTGCGCAAGGGAGGGCAGCTGCTGCATTAAAAGATAATCCGTCTGGAAGCCATGAAATTATGTGGGATGAAGCTATGGCGTACTGACCTAGTCCACCTTGCTTTGTGAAATCGCCGTGGTAGTAGACCGGATCTCCCACTTGCCATTCTTCGACATCGCTGCCAACCCTATCTATGACGCCGGCAACATCAAATCCCAGAACCATTGGGTAGTCCCAACCTGGAAACCCAGAAGCGGCCAGTTTGTAATCAAAAGGGTTAAGACCTACTGCATGAACCTTTACCCTTACCTCATCCGGTCCAGGCTCAGGCTGAGTAATTTCTGTTGTGTATAGCGTCTCCGGCGTACCGGGCTTATCCAAGACAAGTGCTTTCATCAGTGACATTGGCTCCTTAGGGATCTCAATTTTATAGGCAATGATCTCAGGATAACCTGCAATAACCCGCTTTGTTGCTTGTTCTGTAACGCAGTGAAAGAAGGCAATGCTATAAAATTTTCCTTTAGCTCGGGGCATAAAGAAACTTTTCATGCAATACGCTGCCTATGAGCGAACTTTCGGTCTGCCAAATGTAATTGTTGACGGCGAACCAAATAAAGAAACTGTTCTTCATCTTTCGCACGAAATTGGCAGCCTGACGCCTCAAAACCTCAAAGCGGATTTATCTTCTCAAATCGTTTTCAATTTTCTAAGGCAAGATGGCGATTGCCAAAAGTGTGAACTTGCCTCGAGTAACGTCTTTGATACGGACACCCTGGTTGGGCTTTACAGCCTATTGAACGGCAAAGAGGCCTTTCGTCTGGAGCCCGAATTGCTCGCCCTGGCACGGGCTGGCACATTTGAAGAGGGCACGGATGAAGATGTTGTTCGGGCATCGTTTGTTATTGCCGCCTGGCAAAATCCGCGACTTTCCCCTCTCAATCAAACGGTCTTTGAAAGAGATCCCTTGCAAATAACAAATATTCTTTATGAAGAGCTCTTGCCTCGCCTGCCTAAAATTATTGAAAGGGTTCACTACCTGGAGCAGTACTGGATTTCTCAAGACCAGGCTCTTGAAGAGACAGAAAAGTCATTTGAAAACAAAAAAATTGTCATCACGGAATTTGGTGATTTGGATCTCGCTATTGTTGAAGCCGAAGCTGAATCCAAAACTGGTATTGCCGGTGGTGAAGGAGAAAAGACCCGTCTTTACGCTCTGAACCTTCACCCGATCGCCATTCACAACCGTACTAAGTCATCTCGCATCATGATTTTGAACGGGGACTTATGCTCGTTTTACTATCGTCCGGAAAGTGGGGTTTGCCTCACCTCTCGCTCAACCGCCGCCCGAATAGATTTGGGCGAGGTAGCCAAGCAGTTCAATGCTATGGAGGCAGAACCGAACGCCTGGCGCTTCGGATCGCTGCGCAGTGCAAAGCCGCACCTGGAATTCACCGGGGAAGGACCCAGCCGGGTCACAAAAAATGCTTTCAAAAAAACACTCATTGAGTTACTCTCTCAGAGTCCATTTGCCTCAAGGAGTGAACCGGGAGAACGTGGATAACGCAAAAGCTCCAAATTGGCTCACAAAAATTTTCCCTCCCCAAAACAACTTTTATGAGTTGTTGATCAGTCAGTCCTCTAAAACTCTGGAAGGAGTTGAGGCGCTAAAGGTGTGGATCGACAGTGGAGCCCAGGGACGTTGTGAAACCGTTCGCACTTTTGAACATGAAGCCGATGATATCGTTAAAGATATCGAAAAAAAGCTAACAGACACGTTCATTACGCCTTTCGACCGAGAGGACATCTATGATTTATCGCGAAATCTCGATGAAGTAATTAATGGCGCCAAAAGTACGTGCCGAGAAATTGAAGCACTTCAGATAAATGTAGCAAGCGATAATTTTTTGAAGGAGCTAGCCGCAACCCTCGTTGAAGGGGCTCGATGCCTGCTTGCCACATTTGAATATCTCGAAAGGGATCTACCCAAAGCAGCAGAACAAGCGGAATTAGCCCGACGTTCCGAAAATCGCACTTCGAAAATTTACAGGCAAGCTGTGCGCACTCTTTTTGCCGGAGACGATCTAAAGCTGATCGCCAAAACAAAAGAAATCTACAACAGTCTGCTTTCGATCGCTCAGCGCATCGATATTGTCGGAGTAAAACTGGAACACGTCATCGTCAAATTGCGCTAGCAGGCTACGAACGTGGATCCACATGCACTTCTTATTTCCGTCATTCTCATAAGCTGTGTTTTCACTTATACAAACGGCTTCCAGGACGGCAGTTCTGTCGCAGCAACAGCAATCGCCACCAAGGCGATTCCTCCCTATGCAACCATTTTTATTGTTGCTCTTTTCGAATTTATGGGAGCCTATTTCGGAGGTTCCGCTGTTGCGCAAGCGATTCGCTCCATTACGAGTTATCCGGATCGGGCCAGCATCTTGCCCGTACTAGCAAGCGGATTGACAGCTGCTATTTTCTGGAATTACTTTACGCGAGCAGTCAAAATTCCATCCAGTTCCACCCATGCGCTCATCGGTGGAATTCTAGGAGCCGTCATTACTGAAAGTCATGGCGCTCAGTACATTACTTGGGGAACGATCGATCACGTCATTCAGGCAACAGGTCTCTGGAAAGTTATTTTCAGCCTCTTCCTATCGCCGCTCATTGGCTTTGGAGCCGGTTATCTTTTGCTTCTTATTATGATTGCCCTTCTCATAAGAGCAAACCGAAAAATTGAAAAGGTAATCAACGTTCTGCAGCTCTTTGTCACATCCGCCCTCGCTTTTGGACATGGTGCCAACGACACACAAAAAGCGATGGGCTTGATTGTTCTGGCTTTGAACGCAGTTGATCCCAGTCAAAGTACAGAAATCCCGAATTGGGTCCGAATTTTGAGTGGTTCAGCAATGGCCTTTGGTGTCATTTCATTTGCACCCGGCATAGTAAAACGCATTGGCCAGGGCATTTTCAAAGTAACGTCTTTGCACGCCTTAACTGCTCAAGCAGCTTCTGCGATTGTTGTTTTGTACGGCTCGGCTAGCGGTGGTCCCATTTCAGCATCACAAGTTATCGCCTCCAGCGTGATTGGAGTCGGAGCAGCACAACGCGGTAAAGGCGTTCACTGGTTGGTCGCACGCGACATGCTGGCGGCCTGGTTTTTTACCATACCGGGTGCTGCCATCATGGCTTTTCTAATTCACGCCGTCTTCTTCCACTGGCTTGAATTATTGATCAAGGGCTGATTTCGACTATTTAGAACGCGGTTTACGACTGGCACCAGCAGGCTTCTTGCCATAAGACTTGCCACCTGATTTATTTCCCCAGCCGCCACCAGAGCCAGACGATCGCGTTCCGCCTGAAGGTTTTTTCCAACCGCCGGATTTTGCTTTGTATCCGGAACTTGATCCACCTTCTGGTTTTCTATATGGCCGTCTCTCTCCAGAATCACCTTCCGGTTTTCTGTACGGCCGTCTTTCTCCAGAATCACCTTCTGGTTTTCTATATGGCCGTCTTTCTCCAGAATCACCTTCCGGTTTTCTAAATGGACGTCGTTCTCCAGTATCACCTTCCGGTCTTCTGTATGGCCGTCGTTCTCCAGAATCACCTTCCGGTTTTCTAAATGAACGCCTTTCTCCAGATTCACCCTCTGGTCTTCGGTATGGGCGTCTTTCCTCTGATTCACCTGATGTTCTTCTTGCCGGTCGACGATCATCAGATCCGCCGAATGTTCTGCGAGCGGGACGGCGATCAGAAGAGTCTCCGAAACTGCGTCTTGCCGGACGTTCGCCAGATTCTCTGTAAGAACGACGCGGACGCTCTGCACCTTCTGTATGTTCAGTACTGTCTTCGCCTTCCTCGCCTTCTTCTCTTTCCGGTCTCCATGTTGAGACTTTGCGTTCGTTTTTGTTGACGAATTCACCAACATATTTCGAATTGCCCGTGCGTTTTGCGTGTGCCAAAAGAATGTATTTGAGCGCTTCCGTTAAGTAAGTGCGCAATGGCATTTTCGCTTCATCGGCAAGTTCACCGGCGAGCATCATCATGCGATCTGTGAGCCAAAGGCTAACGTTGTCTTCTTGTTTAGGTTTGGGAGGGCGGCGCTCTCTTACACCTTCAGTTTCGCCTTCACCGGATTCTTCTTGTTCGCGATCACGGCGGGCTTGTTTAAATTCTTCCTGACGTTCAGAATCAAGTCTTCGTGCTTGAGTTCTTGGAGCTGCTTCCGGCTCGGTGTCTTCACCGCCGGATCTTGATTTAGGCATATATAAATTCTCGGTTAACCCGGCGAGTATACCAAATCAGGACTGAGTAAATATGTAGTTGCCAGCAAAAGCACCCTCAATTGGCGATCCTTTTTGCGAAAGTGGTACAAAACCACAATTGGCAAAGAAGTTCTCCAGATGCAGATCTTGTTTTGTTGCAACCTCAGCGGCAACAAACGGATTCGCTCCCAATCTCATATTTTTGAAGCCCATTTTTTCTTCATGCATGAGAACAATCTTTATCATTTCCCTAGCAATTCCCTTATGGCGAGCTTTCGCAGATACACAAATTGCTCGCAAACAAGCTGCATTTTCATCAAGTCTGTTTGCGCACGCATAGCCGACGATTTCTTTTTCTTCATCAGCAACAATGAATATTCCGTCTTTGCCAAAGAAATTTTGCTCGATATCTTTCAAAGCTGCATCTTTGCCTTCGAGATCAAAGATGCCACCACATTCGGAGGCAATCTCTTGC
Source organism: Actinomycetota bacterium (assembly GCA_903970355.1). GTDB lineage: Bacteria > Cyanobacteriota > Vampirovibrionia > Obscuribacterales > Obscuribacteraceae > CAJCIF01. The sequence continues at coordinate 229 of CAJCIF010000058.1, read as the reverse complement.
GCCAGAGCTCGAATCTTATTTTCGTCTTGACTGGTAGCTATTCGAATCTGCATGACGAAAGGCGCTCGCCTTGCCGTTAGTGAACGAGATATGAAACGAGAAGCAAGGAAACGATATTCAAGATTTTGATCATTGGGTTGATAGCCGGACCGGCCGTGTCTTTATAAGGATCTCCAACGGTATCACCGGTGACGGCAGCTTTGTGAGCTTCCGAACCCTTGCCGCCGTA
>CAJCIF010000057.1 GCA_903970355.1 Actinomycetota bacterium | reverse complement strand
CCGCAAATTCACTAGTTCTTGACCATTTTGCACAGTGCCTGAGAGTGATGGCACAGTCTCTGCGACAGGTGATTGTTCGAATTTCTTTTTCAATTTCAGGAATGGTTTTTCAAGACCATAATAAGAAATTGCCGCAATCGAGAGGCAGACTGCAAACGTCCACACCTCCTCTAAATACGGCGTTTGTTTTGTGAGAGGCAAATATATACTTAAATAAGCAGCAACACCGAAACCCAGTGCGTGCCATAGGTATAGCGAATAGGAAAGCTTGCCTATCCATACTAATGGTTTTGCAGAAAGTATTCGTGCTTCCAGAGACTTTGGATTGACAGTGAGTGAAAGCAGAAACGCCGCAGTTGCTGCCGACAAGCACGGCATCATGATATTCCAGTAGACAAGCTTTCCAGCTACGTCTTGCACCGTTTGCGGATGGATCGTGATCCAACATGCAAAAAGGAGTGTTAGTGGCAAAAGGATAGCAGCTGCTTTTTCGATCGCTGTTCGTTGTTTTGCACTCTGCCAAAACCCTGCGTGCATGAGGGTTGCAGCCAGAGCGCCCCAGAGGATATCGTCAAACTTAGTATCGAAAGCTGCTCCTAAGCGCATCCAGTCAGCACCGTTAAGAATCAGGTAGGCTTTCCAGAGTTGGCTCAGGGCAAGCGATGTGACAACCAGGCGAATCGGATTTCGTGAAAATATTGTGAGAAGAAACGGCCAGAGCAGGTAGAACTTTTCTTCTACGGCAAGCGACCAACTGTTATCGAATCCTGAAGCAATTGTATGGTGTCCGTGAAAGGCCATGTTGTAGTCGGTTAAAAACGTACCGGCTACCAGTGCACATTTCCAGATGTCGCTGCGATGAAAGGGGTTAACGAGTGTTGTTACCAGAATGAACGCTGTATAGACAGGAATAATCCTGAAAATACGGCGAAGGAAAAAAGCTTTGATGTCTATTGTTTTAGTGGCGGACAATTCATCCAGGAGCAGTTTGGTTATAAGGAATCCGCTTAAGACGAAAAAACAATCAACACCCAGCCAACCGCCGGAGCCAAACACGGCGAGCGAAACAGGACCCAGTCCGTGAAAGGACAAAACGGCCAGGATGGCAAAAGCGCGCATGCCGTCCAGGCTGGAGGTGTAAATCAGGCGATTGTTCGTCATAACGGGTTCTATTGGTTTGCCAAGGATAAAGCAAATTAGGCGCCGATCGACGAGGGTTGCAAAGCTTTAATCCGCAAAAGCTTCAGGTGAGCAACTGGATGGAGGATGTGCCGTTGTTCTTGCTGATCATGATGTGAGTAGGAAACATTTCTTTAACGTCGGAAAAGTGCGTTATCACAAGGATACGGGCGAAGTCTTCCTGCACAGACCGAATTGCTTTAACAAGACGCTCTCGGCTGATATCGTCCTGTGAGCCGAAGCCTTCATCAATAATGAGTGTTTCCAGCTTGGCGCCGGCGCGGCGGGCAAGTAGTCTCGATAAGGCAACTCGAACAGCGAAATTGACCTTGAAGGCTTCGCCGCCGCTATAAAGTTCGTAGTTGCGCGTGCCTACTTCATCCGCAATGACAATATCGAGAGTCTCGACAACATTGCCGGATTTGTTTTTTTGCTGTGTCATTAGAGCAACGTGCATTCTGCTGTTTGTAAGCCGGCTCAGTATGCGGTTTGCATCCGTTTCAATTTCCGGGATGGCATTTTCGATAATGATTGCCTGGATGCCTTTCTTGCCAAATGCTTCTGCCAGGAATGCATAATCATCTATCGATTCTTTCGTTTGGTCGCGGTCTTTCTTTTTCAATTCCAGATTTGCTACTTCGGCTTGCAAATGGTCCTTGCGCGAGCCTTTAATGGCAGCCTGTTTGGCATATTCACTCACGACGATCATTGAACTCTGCAGGGCAGACTTCAATGATCCTAATTCCGAACCGAGGTCGGGCAAGTCTTCCAATTCTTTCTGCAACTTGGCGAGTTCTTGTTGCAAGTTGGTTGATAGTTCGTTTTTCGAGGCCAGCAATTTTGTACTTTGGGCTAGAGTTTGGCTCAGTGCTGGTCTTTCCGAAAGAGCACGCTGGAGATCTTTAAAGCGCTCAGACCTGGGCAACAAGGCCGCCAGTTTCTGTTTTGTTTCGGCGTGGGTGTTGCTGTCATACTTCAATAAGTTCAATTCTGCTTCCAGCCTTTCAATCTCGAGCCTGAACTCTTTGCCGTAAGACTCTTCGGTAAGAACGGCATGTTGTCTCGCCATTTCTTCCTTGAGAGCGGGAGTTTCTTTCTCCAATTTCTCCAGTTCGGAAATGTCTTTTTGTAATTGGTGATAACGCGTTTCGATCGAACGTTGCGTTCTTATTTGAGCCTGCAGATTGCTATAAAGCGCAGGATCGAAATCTAACCTGACTAATTGCTCTTTTATTGCAATGAGACTTTCTCTTTCAACCTGGGCGTAATCGCTAACCTGCAAGCGCTTTTCCAGCTGTTCCAGGGCATTAGCGACTTCGGCGTGCGAATCTTGAGCACGTTGAACAGACGCAAGGCGTTCTCTAAATTGCCCGATTTGTTTGTCGAGTTCTTTACGCGATGCAAGGCGTTCTTTGATTTTTAAATATAGTTTGCGCAGATCAACAAGTTCTTTTTCGACTGCTTCGATCTTAGATTCTGTTTCTTGCACTTCGCTGTGCGAATCTTCAATTAGTTTCCTGTACCGCGTTATTACAGCGGTTCGATCGACTATTGGTCCTGAGCAAAGCGGGCAAACAGTTGAGTCTGCGCACGCACTGAGTTCGTCAATTTTGATCTGATATTCAACCTGAACGCGCTTCAAATTTTGGATTTGCGCTTTCAAAGATTCTTGCGTTGAACGTAGAGTTTGTCCCTTTTGTTCCACCCGTTCAAATTCGGATTCCATTTTTTCAAGCTCGGAGGTTTCGCCTTCGATGCTTTGCCGCTGCGCTTCCAGACTGTCTTTGCCACGCATGAGCGATTCCAGCTCAGCTTTGGTTTTTTGTTTTTGTTCTATTTCGGCTTCCAGACGAATGCGCGTCTCGTCTATGGAGCTTTGAATTTCGACGGATCTTTGCTGCAAACGTGTGTAGTCGTCTTGCTTCTTTGCATATTCGCTTTCTTTCTGGGCGGCTACTTTATAGTCTTCGTATGCGCTTAAGATTTTTTCGCGTTGCGCGGTTGCTTTGAGAAGCTCCTCTTTGCGCTTTTCTTCACGGTCGAGATTCTCGCGAGTGTTGCTGAAAGCCATTTCAAGCTTATTGCGCAGATCTGATAATGCCGATCTTCTCTCCAACTTCTGGCTCCGCAAAGATTGATCTTTAAGCGCATTTTGATCGAGCAATTCAGAATGTGTGCGCAGAGATTCATATTCAAAAGCGTCTGCTTCGATTTCGCGTTGTGACTGTATCAACGCATCAAGAGCGGCAAGCCGTGCAGCGTTTTGATCCACTTGCTGAGCGAGTGACGGAATCTCGCGCTCCAGTTCTTGCCACTGAGAATTGATTGAGGAGGCACGTTCTTCCAGCACGTTTAAGTTGAGGTGTCGCTCCGTCAATTCATTTACTTGCGCTTCGACTTGCGTTTTCTCGCTTTCAGCCCGCGCCAGATTTTTCGTAACCTCGTTGAGCTCTTCGCCAATCGTAGTGAGCTCTTGATTGGCTTCCGGTAGGCGAAGCAACATCTGCTCGATGAGATCTTTATGGTGTTTGAGATTGCGCAAATGGTCTTTGCACTTTTCCTGCAATCGATCGAAATAGGACAAACCGAGAATTTCTCCTAGTATTTGTTTTCGCTCTGTTGCTTGTTTGGTTGCGAATTCGTCGGCACGCCCTTGTTTGAGATATGCGCTGTTGACAAAGGTGTCGTGATCCATGCGCAGCAATTCGCATATAAGCCGCTGGGTATCGCGCATATTCGAACCCGTAAGGCTCCGCCAGGTAACACCTCCAGCGTTTTCCGGCTCAAAACTGACGGTCAGGTGCTGCTCTTCTGACTTTACGTCTTTTTTGTGGTTGCCGTTGCGCTTGCTTCGCCCTGCCGGTGCTAAAACGGCAACCTCATTTAGGTTGGGTTTTAGACTGGGCTTTACGCTTTCAGCGAGACTTTCGGTTAGCCTTTCAACATTTATGCTTTCGGCGAGGCTTTCTATATTTATGCCTTCCGGTAGGCTATCGATATCTATACTTTCTGGGCTGGTAAGAGCGCTTGGAATTGTCGCATCGCTTGCTACTTGCAGCTCGAGGGTGCCCTTGGAAGTGCCTTTGCCGTTGCCCCGGGAAAGAGTACGTTGCCGGGAGCGCCGAATGCGATAGGCTTGCCCTTCGTGTTCGAAGCGCAAATCGACCCACATTTCCTTTTGCCCCAGTCGTATGAGATCATCGGATGATGCGCGTGCCTGTTCCCAAATAGCCCACGTAGTGGCATCTAAGAGCGCTGACTTGCCGGATCCGTTAGAGCCTGCCAGGCAGGCAACAGGGATTGCCTCTAAATTTAGTGTGGCATCTGCATAACTCATGAAATTATGAAGGGTTATAGAATTTAGAATCATTTTGTACGCGTGCGGTGCATCGTGTTTATTCGGAAAAACTCAAACGTCTCAGTCAACTTGTCATTTTTTCTTGCTGGCGCCAGCACGTTGATTTTTCAGTTGGCCTGGATGAGGGCAATACAGCGGTACGTCGGTATAGCCCTACCGACGGTGGCACTTATCACGGCAATCTTCATGATCGGGCTTCTAGTCGGCGGACTAGTTGCTCGCCGATTTGCAGACGGTGCCAGGCAGCCGCTGAAACTCTATTCCCTTGGCCAGACAATCCTTGCGGTAGCCGGCCTCATTTACTTTCTTTTCCATAGCCAATTGTACGCGCTCATCGAAAGAATTGCCACCCCCAATTCGGCGTTGTTAAATGCCACAGAATTGTTCCGAATTGCGCTAATCAGCGCAGCGCTTCTCGTGCCGACAATTTGCATGGGAGCTGCATTTCCGTTAATCGCCAAAGCTTTGTCAGAGTATGGTGCCAAACAAGATCAATTTGTATATGCATATGGTGCAAATCTTATAGGCGGTTGTTCCGGCGCTCTCCTTTGCGGATTTTTATTACTACCCCACTACGGTATAGCAGTGAGCTCTTGTGTTGGAGCAGTTTTATCTTTGGGGGCAGCCCTGCTCGTTATTTCGCAATGGCACAGAAGTGATGAGAGTGTCCCCAAACAGGAAAAATTACCACCTTTAGAGAGAGAGAAGATGATAGTACCGGCGGTATTATCGGGCTTTGCCATCTTCTTATTGGAATTGCTCTGGACGCGTTTTCTGTTTCTGGTTGTGGGTGGTACCACTTACTCATTTGCCCTTACTCTGGCATGGCAGCTCATTGCATTAGCATTGGCGAGTGCGCTCGTAGCTGATAATTTGCCCATGCCGCAATGGCGATTCTGGCTACCCAAAATG
>CAJCIF010000056.1 GCA_903970355.1 Actinomycetota bacterium | reverse complement strand
GCTCTTCCGATCTTGGCATCTATGGGTGCAAACGGCAGTGGTTCTTTCCCGCGTCGGTATCCCGAAAGTGTAGTCGGTGAGGATGTTGCGTTCGATACAGCACGCATTTACGACTCCAAAACCCCTGGATTGATTCAATGGTATGCAACGGACGGACTAAACGACCCGGTTCTCCATGAATATGCGCGCGGGCGTCAACATGAATTGGATCTGCGAAGTGGCAAAATTTGCTTATCGGAACTCACCAAACCGGAATTAGTGAATCTGGAACGTTATCGCGCATTGCATGACGCACTTGTGTTTAGGGCAAACGAGTTTGCTGCTAAATCACATGGCAAAACTACGGCTGCCAGTCTCCTGAATGACTGGGAATATAATGGCGGTTTCCTCAGGAAGCCTGAGCCAGCACAAGACCACACCTGGCATCGATTTTTCAGATGTCTACCGTTCGGGTGCGACAACCAATAGACTCAGTAAATCGTGCATTTAAGCGTTTAATTTGTTTGTCACGATGAAGTAACGCAATCCGCCTACATTAAGAACATAGCGATTGGTTCCCCATTACCAGTCGCTATAGGCAGCGTTTTGTGGGACTTACGCTGCCAATTTACTAAGACCAATTAGAAGCCTACTTTTCCGGAGGAAACACCGTGAGAGTCACGCCGTCTATTTTAGCTATTCTGGCTCCTCTATTATTTGCCAACCAGGCATACGCACAGGATTCAGCTCTTTCGCAACTGCCAAAAACAACAGGGGTAGTAGTTACTCGTGGTTGGGAAACCAATCTCGTAAAGAGCGATCCAAACCTCGGGCACTGGCATTGGAATGCAATGTATTCATTTCCTTCCGCAAGACCAAAAGGAAGTGTGCACCAAAATTCAGAAAGCGAACATAAATCACAAGTTCCAGTGTCGCACTATATGAAGCCGATCCATGTGGCTTTGCCAAAAGTCGCTCACGCGCCAGTGAAACATAACGAGAAATCAGCAAGCACTAATACGTCGCTAACCTATTCAACCTCTAATCAAGATAAGGGGACAGCGGCAGTGGCTTTGAGCTATGCAACGCCTTCGAAAAGTGCATACAGCAATCCAATAGTGTGTTCAACACAAGCGAATGTTCACGGCAAAGTGTTGACGAAACGAATATAAGTCGCAGCACACGCTTTGACACTCCGAGACTTCCCGCTCATTGAGACGGGAAGTTTTCTCTTAGAAGTTTCGCAAAATACCAAAAGGAACTATTTCGGTTTAAATCGTCAACTGATAGTGATACGGTCAATGACAAAGGCAATGGACGTTTTCCATAAATTCCTCCTTTTTCAGTCGCTATGGTAAATTGGGCACCAGTTCTGAGCACTATATGAGATCTATTGACAATAAAACCGTGCTGATTGCCGATGCCGACCCCTATGTTCGGGAGATGGTCGGACGCTTTGTAACTGACGCGGGCTATACCGCCGACTTTGCAGATAACGGTTACGATGCTTTAGATAATGCACGAAAATCACCACCGATGGCAATTTTCGCTGACATACTATTACCGAGATTGGACGGGTTGGCTCTATGTCGGTTGCTCAAAGGCGAACAAGATACAAAGCATGTCGTTACCGTAATTGTTTTTAGTGTTCTATCTGCGGAGGAGCGCTCTAAGAAAGCCGGTGCTGATGCGTTTCTTCAAAAACCGCTGGAGAAAGAAGACGTCCTGAGAACACTTGAAATCGCAATAACCAAGGAGCCCAATTAATGAGTGGCGCAGACGATAAGCGCGTTACCACTGGCAACAAGCAAATGGACGAAATTCTCAAAGGAGGATTTCCGATCAGTTCGATCAATATCATCATGGGAGAACCGGGAACAGGAAAAACGGTTTTTGCCGAACAGTTGGTATTTCATCACGCCAGCGAACCTGGCCGCCCAATTATATATTTGACTACGTTGTCGGAACCGATTGCAAAGGTTCTCACTTACATGCAGCGATTCACGTTTTTTGACGAAGACAAAATTGGAAGTGCCCTGCACTATCGCGACATCGGCTTCAATTTAGCGAAGGATGGCGTCGGAGTGCTGTTACCCTTCCTCAAAGATGCAATCCATGAAGTTGCACCAAAAATTATTGTTATTGATTCATTTAAAGCGCTTCACGATGTATCTGAGTCTCCCCAAGAATTGAGACGCGTTCTATTCGAAATCACTGGTATGTTGACAGCCTATAAAACAACGGTGTTTCTCATAGGGGAATACTCAACCGAACATGTTAGGAGTTTGCCGGAATTTGGAATGGCGGATGGCATTGTCCAATTTCTACGCAGCCCCGAAAGTACTCGGGACGAAAGATTTGTGCGCGTCTTAAAGTTAAGAGGCAGCAGTTACCTAGAAGGTTTACATGGATGCCGAATCACTTCATCTGGCCTTAGTATTTTCCCTCGATTTATCAGTCCTGAAATTCCTGAGAGCTATACGAGAAAACGAGGGACGATCAAATCTGGCATAAAAGGTTTCGATGAAATTTTCGGTAATGGTTTGGTAGAAGGCAGTGCTACATTATTGGCCGGTCCAACGGGATCCGGCAAAACAACTTTTGGACTGCAGTTTGTCCTTGAAGGGGTACGCCAGAAACAGCGCAGTCTCTTCGTAAATTTTCAGGAGAATCCAACGCAATTGGCCGACGCCATTGCTGCATTGGATAACAAATTAACTGAAAAAGAAAGGGCAAATTTATTCTTCCTCTACGAATCTCCTGTTGAAATGCAAATAGATAGTATTATCGTCAAAATTTTCCAGATGATTGAAGAGAAGAAAATCAATCGAGTTGTAATCGATGCAATGGGCGATCTCGAATTGGCTTCAAAAGATCCAGAAAGAGTGCACAATTTCATCTACTCGCTCACACAGCATCTTACGGTTAACAACGTGACATCGGTAATTCTGCATGAAACAGCGGCTAGTGTTCTTGGTTCAACTACAAATATTGGCGGCAGGGTTAGCAACATGTCCGATAACATCGTTTTATTGTCAGTGCCAACAGAACCTGATTATCAGCGAACTTTACTATGTATTAAAGCGCGAGGCTGCGCTCACGATCTAAAGCCGCATAAATTCGAGATGACTGAAAAAGGCATAGTGGTGCATTGATGTGGATGAATTGCTAGTTAGCATTCAATCTGTTTCTAAAATATACGGCGATCATAAAGTTCGTGCCCTTGTAGACATCAATCTCAATGTCGTTCGAGGTGAATTTGTTGCGATCATGGGACGGAGCGGATGCGGCAAAAGCACACTTTTGAATTTGATTGGTGGGATCGATCGTCCTTCTGAAGGATCTATTTCTTTGGTAGGGCAGAAAATTTCGGATCTGCCGGACGAAAAGCTCACTGTTTTCAGGCGTTCCAAAGTGGGTTTCATTTTTCAGTTCTTCAATTTGTTGAACACACTAACCGTGGAAGAAAACATCGCGCTTCCTCTTGAGCTGATCGGAAATGAAGCTGGCTTAAAAGCGCGGGTGAAAGAAATCATGGAAACTGTAGGAATAGACGAACGAGCTAATTTCTACCCAGCCCAACTTTCTGGCGGTGAGATGCAACGTACTGCAATCGCCCGAGCTCTTGTACATGCACCACTTTTAGTGATTGCTGATGAACCTACAGGTAATTTAGACAGCGAGAATGGAACTGCCATTCTGGAGCTGCTAAAAGACTGCTGCACTAATAGAAAGCAAACAATAATTATGGCAACCCATAGTCTTGAGGCCGCAGCATATGCAAGTAGAATCATTGAAATTCAGGATGGGCACATAGTGGCAGAGAAGCAACAATGTCGGTAACCCTGAAGTTATTTAGTTCTTTCATATTGCGGGACCTGGCAAAAAATCGGCTCAGAACTTTTTTGACGATAAGCGGAATTGCACTTGGTGTGGCAGTTGTTTTGGCAATCAGTTTAGCCAATGACAGCGCACTCGATAAATTCAAGCAGACCGTAAATCTTATTTCTGGCAATGCAAATCTTGAACTTCGACCAACAACTTCGATATTCATCGACGAACGCTTTCTCGATGAAATAAACTGGCTCTGGCTTGCCGATTCAAAATTTACTCCGCTTATTGAGGACAACATTGTTCTCAATGATGAGAACAACACCCTTGTCCAACTAATCGGTATAAATATGCTCGCCGATAAGGAATTCAAAAATTACTCCAGCACCAGTGGCGAAACAAATCAACAAGAAGAACCAGGTGGTAGCAAGGTTGTAAAAACGTCCGCCCTCGAACCGGATACTGTTTTCGTGGGAGGACGATTAGCACGCCAACATGGGTGGCATATCGGTGACTTTGTCGAAGTTTTGATTGGCGAATCTGTTTACAGATTGAAAATTGCCGATGTTTTGTCCGAAGAGGGAATTGGTGGTGCCTTTAGCGGAGACCTGCTGGTTACTGATATATCGAACGCGCAGAAGTTGATTAACGCGCCAGGCAAAATAACAGCAATTGAAATAATCGCCCCAGAATCGGATCTAGCTCAAATCTCAGAGAAGCTCCGCGAACAGTTACCTCCTGACATTCTGATTCAGCGCCCAGAACAGCGCGGTGCCCAGGTGGAAAAAATGACTCGCTCATTCGAATACAACTTGCTTGCGCTCACGTTCATTGCTCTACTTGTGGGTATGTTTTTGATCTACAACACAATGACCATAAGCGTGCTGCGCAGACGACCAGAAATTGGAACATTGCGTGCCCTTGGCACCTCTCGCCGAACAATATTTAGTCTATTTGCTGCTGAAGCAATATTGTTCGGCACCATTGGTTCCATTGCCGGTTTAGCAGTCGGGCTTGTCTTTGCACAAGGAGCGCTTGCTGCTATCGCCACCACGTTCCAGCATTTTTATTTTAAGCAACCGCTGGACAGCGTAACTTATAATCCGATCATTCTTCTACTGGCATTTCTATTGGGGGTAGGAGCTACGGTTGTAGCGTCCGCGCCGCCCGCATTTGAAGCTGCGGGCATTCAGCCCGCTGAAGCAGTTAGAAGAGCCGGACATGAAGCAAAGGTAAAACGGAGCGCTTCGTTCCTTGCCGGCGCAGCCATAGTTTGTCTGGCACTTGGTGCGATGGCAACGCTTGCCCCTCCCATTTTCAGTTTTCCAGTTTTTGGATATGTTGCGGCCGTCTTCTGGATTTTAGGCGCGTCTATGCTAATGCCGTTTCTTCTAGACCGATTTCTACCCTTTGCCGCATTTGCTTTTGGAAAGTTTTCAAATGCTGAAGGGCGAATAGCTGCTCGTTCCTTGCAAGGGGCGATCGGCAGGACATCTGTGGCGTCTGCCAGTCTAATGACTGGAATTGCAATGATGGTAAGTCTGGCCATCATGATAGGGAGCTTTCGTCAAACAGTAATGCTCTGGGTAGAACAAAGCTTGAAAGCCGATTTGTGGATTCAAACGTTGGCTCGTGCTGGAGGAAGCACACTTTCAAGAATTAGCCCGGAAACGGTAGCAAGAATAAAAGCGCTGCCAGATGTATTGGCGGTAAGTACCTTCGTGGAACAGCCAATAACCTATCATGGTGAACGCACCAACTTAGCTGGAGCTGACTTTACAGTTGCAGCCAACTATGGGCATTTGATTTTTACTTCTGGGGAATCTACTAAACAAGTTTGCAGCCGCATTCATGAAGACGATTGCATTGTGTCTGAGACATTTGCAATTCATATGGGTTTGAAGCGGGGCGACACTATCGAATTGCCAACCCCATCCGGTATGTTCAAAGCTAAGATCCAGGGTGTTTATTATGATTACGCAAGTGATCTCGGTTACATAATCATCCCTAAACCTCAATTCGCCAGACTGTTTCAAGACGAAGCGTTCTCAAGCTGCGCTGTATACATAAAGCCTAATATTGATTCAGCTAGTGTTCGCGAGAAAATATTGCTAATGGTTGGCTCACAATCGCATCTTTTCATCAAGACAACAAGAGAGCTGCGTGCTGAGACGTTTCGTATTTTCGATCGAACTTTTTCTATTACCTATGCATTACACACAATTGCAATTATTGTGGCTATGTTGGCAGTAACCAACGCTCTTTTGGCTTTGACTCTCGAATCTCGTCGCGATTTCGGGATTCTTCGTTACCTGGGCGCAAGCGCTAGCCAACTGCGTCGAGTGGTCTTGATACAAGCTGGTTTATTGGGTGTGGTAGGAAACGTAAGCGGAATAGGATTGGGTTTTTTATTATCGATCCTGCTTGTTTACGTGATTAACAGACAATCTTTTGGTTGGACTGTACAATTTTCAATTCCGTATGTCTTTTTGATCGAATCTAGCATTTTAGTCTTGCTGACTGCCATTTTCGCAGGGTTAATACCGGCAAGGTTGGCAGCAACAACAGAGGCACCATCCGTAATGCGCGAGGAGTAGAGCTGTGAAGCAAGCATTTTCGTTTCTGTTTATCATGGTAATAACAGTGATGCTTATATTTGCTGCAACGCTAGTTTCTCCAAACTCAGCTTCAGCAAAAACATTTAAAAAGGCCTTGCCTGGTTATGTTTTTTCGTTTCCTCACGACCATGCATCGCATGATGATTTCAAAACTGAATGGTGGTATTTCACAGGGCATCTTAAAACTGATGCTGGTGCTAGCTATGGTTATGAACTTACCTTTTTTAGAAGCGGGATGGATTCTTCTCCTGCCGAATCAACCTCAAGATGGGATTTGCAAAATGTTTATATGGCCCATCTAGCCCTCACTGATCCGCAAGGGCACAAATTCTACTTTCGAGAAAAGCTAAACCGAAATGCTCCAGGTGTCGCAGATGCAAGACAAGACAGTTGCTACGTCTATAACGAGCTCTGGTCCCTTGAAGAACTCGGTGACAAGTTT
>CAJCIF010000055.1 GCA_903970355.1 Actinomycetota bacterium | reverse complement strand
ATAAAGTTCAAAGTTTGTTATCTGAAATAATGAACACGCTATTTGGAGCCGGATCGATATAACAGGCATGTCCAGATGGCAAGCGCCGCGTAGGAAATTATTTGATGGTTACTAAATGTGCAATGAGAGTAGGCACCGGATTCGATGTGCACCGTCTTGTGCCCGATGTGCCGCTTAAACTTGGTGGTGCAGCAATTCCCTTTCATCTTGGATTGGAAGGACATTCTGATGGCGATGTTTTGATTCACGCTGTTATCGATGCTCTTTTAGGAGCGAGCAATCTCGGTGACATAGGATTACTATTTCCCGAAGACGAGACGGTACGAGGCATGGACAGTACCATCATGCTCACCAAGGTAGTCGATCTTCTTGCCGAAAACAGCTACGAAGTTGTGAACGTCGACGCCGTGATTATTTGTGAGGCACCGAAACTTTCCGGGCACTATCAAACGATCTGCAGCAGCCTGGGTAGCCTTCTTAAGACGGATGCAAGCCGCGTCAGTGTCAAAGCAAAAACGGCGGAGCGCTTGGGAGAAATCGGCAAAGGCGAAGCAATTGCAGCGCAGTGCGTCGTATTGTTGGCGCAGTCATGACTTTTTGAGCCATTCCAATAAGGTTTCTTTCGCTTTATTGAAATTAGATATGGCAATCATGTCTGGGTCACTTCCGGAAAGCATTGCTTTCTGAAGCTCTCCGCCTGAACACGTTGTGCACGCTTTTTCGATGCTGGCAGTGTTGATTTGATCCGGAGTGATGCCGAGAACGGTACATGCTTTTTGAATTTCTTCTGGTAGCTGAGACATAGTTGTTATTTGACCTGTGAGATCTTTGCTAAGTAATGGACGAACATATTGATGCCACCGTTTGCTTGTTGCCAATCGAAATTTTCGTTGACGGCATGGTAGCCGTGTTCTGGCAGAGAAAGTCCAAGAAAGACAATTGGGCATTTGAGAATGTCGTGCATGGAAACAACCGCACCAATCGATCCGCCTTCGCGTGTGAAGGAAGCTTCTTTTCCGAAGGCTTTTTTCATTGCTTCTTTGGCGGCATTGTTATAAGGACCGGTGAATTCACCCAGGTATGGTTTGAGCGATCCTTCTGGTTTGACTACCGCATCCGGGCACTTTTCTTTTACAAAGTTTTCGAATAGCTTGAGGATCTTTTCCGGATTTTGATTCGGCACCAGTCGCATACTCAATTTAGCTTCTGCTTTATGGGGCACAATCGTTTTGATGCCTGCACCGCTATAACCACCGACGATACCATGCACTTCGAAGGTGGGCATGGCCCAAATACGTTGAGAAGCTTCTTTGGGATCATTTGTGCGCAACGAGTTTAGCTCGTGAGCTTTGCTGAAATGCGCCAAATCGAAACCTGAGGAAAGGAAGTGCTTAACTTCATCATCACTTGGTTTGGCGACATCATCATAAAAACCAGGAATCTTAACGTGTCCGGTTTTGGCGTCATAGCATTCATCAATCAATTGGCACAGTTCACCAATCGGATTGCGGGCTAGTCCGCCTGTTGTGCCGGAGTGAACATCTTTTGCGCCAGTAACAAGCGTTACCGTGACACCTTGCAAACCGCGCAATCCGTATGGGATAGCTGGACGTTCGCGTGATACCCAGATGGTATCTGAAACTACAACTGAGTTGGTGGGGATTTCGTCTTTGTGATTGAGGAGGAAATTTTCAAAATTGGGACTGCCTATTTCTTCTTCTAATTCCCACAGAAAACGAATGTTGATTGGCACTTTGTGATCGTGCGCATATTTAGCACCGTAGAGCGCAGCCAATGCCGGCCCCTTATCATCAGTAGTGCCACGTCCTTTGTACACCCCATCGTGTATAGACATATTAAAGGGTGGATCTTTCCAATCTTCCGGATCGGCCGGTTGCACATCAAGGTGGTTATAGATCGTGACGGTTGGACAATCACCGGCTGCCTTGAATTCACCAACCACTATTGGATTGCCTTTCGTTTCGTAGGTGCGTGCTTCCGCTCCCATGCTTTTCAAAAGAGAAACGGCAGCATCAGCCATTTTCTTAATATCGGCTTTGTGCTCAGGGTCGGCACTTACACTCGGGATGTCCACAAATTTTTTGAGATTTGCTTCGTATTCATTTTTGACCGAGTTGCTGTAGGTTTCAACATTAGCCAAATCACTTTCGACTTTCATTATTTTCTCCGTACCGACATTTGCCAATAAATGAGTGGGTATACTGTCCAATTTTAGTGTTGTTACAGGTGTAGTCTGTCCCGCTTGAGACAAAAGAAAACCCGCGAGCAAAGCAACTGTAATGGTCCGTTTCATCTTGCTTTCTCAGGCAATACTGGTTCGCGCTCGATCATCGTTAGTGTGATACCGCGACCAGCCATTTCTGCTAAAAAGAGCTTGGCTGGCACCACTTGTTCTTGGGACAACACGCCCTTCTTATCGATATCGCCGCGCACAACCATTTGGGCCACAATTGAAGCTGGGAAAGCAGTCATGCGCATCATTGCTGTCAGCCCTTCTGCTTCATCGCCATAATCTATGCAATCCCAAACAATCTGGATCGGCTTTTCCTGTCTGATACCAGTTACGGTGACCTTGAGCAAAACGGCGTCTGCTGAATCATCGGAAAACTTTTCCGAAAATATTTTACTGATCAGTTCTCTTGGCACAACATTACCGGTCCTCAAAGCTACCTGGTTGTGGCTGAACAGTTCCAATTGTTTGAGGGTATTGATTTGCTGGCAATGACCGGGATGGCGAATTGATTTGTAGTCGAGGTGTTGGACTTTACCCGTGTAAGTGATGGGCATTGTCGAGGCGCCGCCTGAAGTAAGAAAGGCTTCCATGTCACCAAACGGTTTTGGAAATTCAACCGTTTCCGTATCGGTCAGAGACGGAACACGATAAGTTTTGCCATCGCGAATTATGGTTGTGTCTTCCACGTATTCATCAATTAAACGATCAATATTGGAAGTCATAGAGTGATTGAACGGTTCTTGCGGTTCGACCGGGACACTGCCTGCTCGCATGCGCACCTCGTAGATTTCATCCAGTGATTCAGCTGCGGTGCCGGCAAGAATAGAAACGAGACCAGGAGCGAGTCCGAGATCCGGGATGATTGTGATTTCTTCTTCCTGAGCAATTTCATTCAGCAAGAAAGTGCGTGTTACCTGGCTTTCGCCGCCACCGAGATCGCAGTAGTTTGTTTTGGCGGCTAACGCAGCTTTAGCAAGTTCATAGTTGTAATTATGAGGAACGCAACTGACCGCAATATCGGAGCGTGCCATCAAGTTGGTAACTTCATCCACGTTCATAACATTGAGCTCAACCGGCACAATTTTTTCATCCGGCCAACGTTTCTTGATCTTTTCGAGCTGCTTGACGTTTTGATCGGCGACTATAATCTGTTCAACTCGTGGGCTGCGGATAAGGTCGTAAACCATCGCATAGCCCATCCGACCCGCGCCGAGAATCAGAAACTTCACTTTTGCACCTCACTTCGCTGCCAAAAATGATACACCAAGTTATCTATGAACCGATTCTTACGATCGAACGCTCCGGATTACCAGAAGTGGAGGTCGAAGGCATGGTTTTTGTTTCGACTTTAAAAGGAGACGAACCAGAAACTATTTTAGCCACTGGAGATTGTACTGAGCCGTTGTGGACCAGA
>CAJCIF010000054.1 GCA_903970355.1 Actinomycetota bacterium | reverse complement strand
TCCTGCAGGCAGTGGCTACACGGCTGGACGCGAACCGGTTGTATTTAATCTTGGGTACGGAAAGGTCTCACCGTTAATATGTTTTGAAACAATTTCTCCCGAGCTCGCTGCCGCCTCAGTCCGTGCTGGTGGGCAATTGCTGGTTAACATTAGCGACCTGGCTTGGTTTCATGAATCATTAATTGGCGAGCAGATGATTGCTTGCGCAGTTTTCCGGGCAATAGAAAACAGGCGATATTTCATATTCGCTGCAAATACTGGGCCATCAGCCATAATAACTGCCGCAGGCGCTATTAACGGGGAAAGCCTTCAGAACAAACAAACATTGCTGAGCGGAAAAGTGGCATTCAACTCGAGCATGACTCTATTCACGAAGTGGTTTTTGTTTTGATTTTTGGGAACGCGTGTGCAACTGGAATAACTCAATGAAAAAACGGCATCCTGTAACTCTCTCTATCGGTTTATCAATCGCACTAAGTTGCGCCTTTGTATTACCTTCATTTGCTAAAGGAGATTGCAGCGGGCATCTTTCGGAAGGATTTGTGAGCGCCACCATTAATGCTCCAGCCGATCGAGTCTGGGGAATTCTCACAGACTTTTCCAGTTATCCAAAAGTATTTAGCAAAATAGAATCTACCACCGTTCAAAAGCGGGAAGGTTCTCTTGTCTATATTGAAAGCGTGCTGAGAAAGCAGATGTTCGTGAAAAACACTGTGCAACACGTTACCAACGATCTTTCAGGCAAGCCTGGAAATTTGAAATGGCAAATGACGGACGGCAATTTCAAACATCTCGATGGTGAATGGACAATTACTCCTGAAAGTAACGACAGATGCAAAATCAACTATCGTCTTGCCGTTGATGCAGGTTCTGTCGTTCCATCAGGACTGGTGTCATTTGCGTTGCGTTTCATGCAGCACGAAATCGTCAACGATCTCAAAGCCTATGTTGAGAAGTCTTATACGATTTCACTTAGAAAAGCTCAGCAAGGATTGAGCATGAGTAAAGTGACAAGAGAGCTTCCTGAAGACTAAGCCTTATTTCTTGGCTCTAACCAATCTTAGCGGCGCCGTGCAACACAACATTGACCACGGACTTCCCACCTTTTGTTTCGATTGATTGCAACTTACCCATTGCCACTTCGCCCCAGCGCTCAGACTGTGGCGTCATGACTTCGCCTTGTTGAAAAATTTTGATGGTGTCGTTCTTTTCGTTTTTTCGGGTCACAGAGCCATTTATTTCAATAACGAGAATAGTTGAGCCCATGGAATACTTTCCTTTATTCATGAGCACACCTTCAGCTATTTTGTCCCAAGTTTGAGTGACGGTGGTTGTTCCTTCACCCCATTCAAAAAGCTGCACAGGTTTGCCAACTCTAATCATCAAAGTCTCCTCGTTAGTGAGTCACTTAGCGCGTGGTATATCACGACTTCCGCTACTGTTTCAATGCTTGATTAAGAGCGCAGCCAGGCTAACCTCGAAGTCATCGCTTTTCAACCCGAACTTTGTTTCGAGATCATTTTCATAGGCAATGGAGTCAGTGGTCAAGAGCATCATTGCATCCGAGCCTTTCAGTTGTTTTGGAACTGCCATGGCGAGCATTGAATTTAAGCCGATGCTTACATCAAGCGGTATGTGAAAAGTGGGACCGCTAAGGCGAAGTTTTGCGCGAGCCAATTCCATGAAAGCGAGCAAGCTGATCGGTCTAAGACCAGCTAATTTGAAAGTTTTCCCAACGGATTCGCGATCTTTTATGCTTTCAAGAATGCATTCCGCTACCTCATTTACGCTGACAGGTTGAATCTCGTTCATGCCACTGCCAGGCACTGCTAGGCAGGGTTTGAATCGCAATAAGGGATCAACGAGATCGACAAGAAAACAAGTTTTTCCAAATAAAAACGACGGCCGAAATATCGTCCAGTAGCTTGAGCAATTCTCAACCATCAATTCGCCTTGTCTTTTCATTTTCATGGCTTCACTGGCACTGTTTTCGGATGCACCCAGACAGCTGACATGCAGGAAGCGTTTAATACTAAGAGAGTTCACTGCAGTGACGATCTTCTCTGTTGTTTCAATGTTGGAAACTTCCAAATCTTTTTTGTTGGGCGCGTGCAGTCTGCCAACCATGTTGATAACGGTATCGCAGTCTGTCATAGCCTTTTCGAGATGCTCAGGGTTGGTCACATCGCCATAGATCACATCAACGCCTTTTGATCGCAAATTGGCATATGGTGAGCTTCGCCAATCTTGAGTGCCATGCACAAGAACGCGCAATTGAAGCTCGCGTTTTAGCGCGTTTTTCAAAACACGGCGGCCAAGCAATCCAGTAGAACCAAGAAGAAGGATCATGTGCAATCTTTCGGTGAGACAGAAAGAAAACTATCAGATCTGTTGCGCTTTTGCGAGTGCGGTTGTGTTAAGGCCACATGCCGCCCATTCGCCCGCCGCCGCCGAATCCAAAATGCACTCCGGATCCGTAACCGCTGCCATAAGGGCTATAGCCGTAACCACCCATACCACCCATCGGTGAGCCTAAAGGCGAAAAACCATTGTTGAATGAATTGGTCGTACCATAGGTTCCTAATCCACCCAAGTTCGAACCGCGATTACCAATTACCGTGCCGGTGCTTGGATCTATGATGTTGCCGCTTACCTGATCGATCATCATTCCGGTTTGAGGGTCTGTTATGTAAGTGCCGGATGATGCGTAGCCACCAGCAGAACCTCCACCAGAAAGGTAGTTTGAAATTGAACTGATAATTTTGCCAAGTCCGCTGCCGCCTTTGCCCTGTGATCCACCATTGAGATCATCCATTAGATCATCATCACTGTTGCGTCGAGCAACCTGCTGGTTTTGTCCGCCGTTAAGCGGATAGGCAGCGACTAAACGTTGTACACGTTTTGGCACATCCTGGTCTTCGTATGTTTTTTGGCCGGGGAAAATGTCTTTTTCAAGACGAGTCAATCGAACATTCAGTGAATCTTTGGCGTAGATTTTTCCAAAAA
>CAJCIF010000053.1 GCA_903970355.1 Actinomycetota bacterium | reverse complement strand
CCTGAACAGGTGGCATCCGAGTTGGGTGGACAGATCCCTACTCGTATTGCGATTGGTGTGGTGCGCTTGAATCTCGAGCAACTGCCCGATCGTCTTGTTTGGTTGGAAAACGAGGAATGAAATCCTCAGCTATCGCGGGGGCATTGCTCTGCTTTGCCCCTGCGAACAGCTCCAATCGAAAAGGAATATTATTGTTAGCTACCATACTTGGTGGCATGAAAGGAGCGCCGGCCAGGAGCAACATTAAGCCGCCGTCATTCTGAGCTTACGCAACGCATTGATAATTGTGTTAGCTCAGCTCATGAGAGGGAGATGAATGTTTCGGATTCTGGTGCTTTTGGCGATCTTAGGCGGATTAGGTTACTGGTATTGGACTACCACGCCGGAATTTGCCATGCGTGAAGTTCGTAATGCGGTGCGCGAGCATGATCTCGCCAAGTTTCAAAAATACGTAGACACTGAATCCCTTGCTTCCGGAATAGTTGACGATCTATTGGCGAAACCGATGCAAGATATATGCGGGCCAAGCGTTTTGGGTAAATGGATGGTTGCTGGTTTTGTTGGATTCTTCAAAACAGACCTTGTCAAAACAGCCAAAGAACAAATCAATCATTTTGTCGAAACAGGAGAGTTTGTCCGCAAGGAATCAGCCGATGACAACAAGATTTCTCTCAGTAACGTAGACCATCGCTTTGGTTTTCGAAAGCATGCTTTCAAAGGCATTGAATACGACCGAAAAGATGGGAAGGTGGCGCTTCTAGGTTTACAGTTTCACAACCAGGTCTACGACAAGGACCTTACTGTTGAGGTAAAGATGCGCGATGTCGGGGGCTACTGGCGCCTTGCTGAAATTACAAATTTCCCAACCATTTCAGCCAAGATAATCGAATGGGAAACCGCTCATGTTCGCGAACAAAGCGACCAATCCACTTTGCAAAAATTGTAAATCCGCGTATTTCTGCCATTTTCAGAAACTTCTTGAGTGTCTAGAATTGCAGTCAGGATCAACCGGCTGGTTTCTTAAAGAACTATGGAAGACTTTGCAGAGAGATTTATGATGTTTGCCGTTGGCGCCATTTTTGTGGGCGGCGGTTTGACCTTTGCTTTTCAATCCATGGAAGGCCAGCGAGCAGCGTTTCAGTCCGTTATATTCGGCATAGCTGGAGTAGTTGTCGGGCTATATCTTTGTGTTTGGACTTTCGTTGGTCCACCTGGCTTTTAGGCAGTTTGATTATTTGCGCTAACTCCGCCAATTTCTGGCTCCTTTTTGCACTTTTTGGGCTTTGAATTGCAGCGGTTTCGGTTACGCGCGCGTTGCAATTTAGGAAAAAGTGTTGCGCTCTTTGAAGTTCTTGCAATAGACGGTTCTTACAGGCATGGTGGTCTTATGTGCTTTTGCAGTTGTTCGTTGTTCGGAAATCAGTTACCTCTAGTTATTCTTTGTTGAAATTTGGTTGCTGCCAGACAGCTGAACTGCTGCATAAACAAGCACGTCTCCATCGGTAGGTTTGCCCTCTCGGACAAACTTGCTTCCCTTTAACTCAAACTAGCGGAGAGGTTTTATGGAACCGCAGGCAATTTATTGGAGCACAATCAATCCCGGAAAATGTCGGAAACGCACGGCTCACTACATGCTTGGTGACTCGCAAGTACCGCCCGATGACATTCTCGTGCATCGAGTCACACATCACGCCGTCCTGAAGGTTCTCGACAGCCCGGATTTGCGTGCAGGAGATGCTGCCATTCGGAAGTCCGTTGCAACTCTCCCCGACCGTCTTCGCGATGGCGCCTTCCAGCACATCGCTTCAGTGGCAAAAGGCACCAGAGATGTACTACCCGCTGAAATGGAGACTCGGCATGTCACCTGGTTTGACGATGTTATCGGCCGGCCCTACGCCGCTGATGTCATCGTTGAAGACGACGGCAAGGTCGTGACCATCTACGAGATCTTGGAAGAAGGTGATGTAAGCCGGACACAGAAGGAGCGAATGCACTTCAAAGGTCTTGTGGTCGGGCTGAATCTCCGTGCCAAGGGCGAAAAAGCGAAAGCCGTTCGCATGGTGGTCAAGCGACCAGCCGTCAAAGGCGACAAGCCTGCTCCCGGAGCGTATCTCTGGCACGAGTATTTCGACACTTCCGAAGCCGGTTTCAATGCCAAGTTGGGCCGGTGCCGCGCTTATCTGCAACAACTACAGGAGGAAATTACGACCCAGACAGTCCGTGCGACAAACGGTCCCCAATGCAATCGCTGTCCGTTTATGGTCGGATGCAAGGATGGCCAGCGGTTTGTTTTTGGCAACGAGAACGCTATTCCCTTCACCCTCGATTCCGTGCTCAACGGCAAGATGGCGGAGGTAACTGCATAGGACAGGCTCGATGTTGCGAGTGTTGGCGTGGAGCGAGAGATATTTCGTTTCCCGTCAACCCCGCACCGTCATAACCAGTAGAGAGTAAGTCATGGAACAGCCTACAAACATTGTAGTTAGTATTGCTGTCTTTCGTGTCAAACGCATCGAACAAAAGACAGCTCACCCTACCCCGAGCCGCTTCTTGGAGCAGCTCGCCTACGATCTCTACACGTTTTGTTTGGCCCTCACGGAGCAAACTGAGATAACCTGGGCCAATGAAGTTGAGTTTTCGCCGGCAAAGCCTCACAACCAAGACGTCATACGCGCAGCCAATGCCTTACTGCGCAAACGTGGTTTTGAACTGGAGTTGAGATGGTCCACGGATCAAGATTGCCTACAATCTGGTCAAAAATTGGTTATCAAAATTGCTTGATACCTGATATCTGTTCGGACTGGCTGGGTTCCACTCAACCAGTCCGACGGATATCGCTTTAAAAAAATTTGCCCAAGCAGGCACCGCCGGCGATACCAGAATGCTTAACCCCTGAAAATTGTGCTCCCCCTGCCGGCCTGACTGTATATCTCGTTATAGCTATTCAGCAAAGAATCTGGTCACCATGCCTTGCAGACCATTCCAAATTGACGAGCTCCTTTGTTAGGACTGAAAGATATACATTTTCACCCCATGGAGAGTCCCATCGCAACACGTCAATCAACGTAAATCGATTTGCGAAGAGAGCCACATGAGAGGTGTACGCCACTCTGCGCGGACGCGTGTTCTTAAACATGGCCGGGCGGTGTTATCGAAAGGAGCAGGAACGTGCATATTCAAATGTTTGCGGCAATGATCCTTGGTGTGGGTCTAGCTGTCGTCGTAAACACTCAAGATCGCCCATTGCGCTATCTAAACATAGCGATCGCGGTCTTCTTATCGTTATTCAGATTGGGCGACGGTCTGAACGAACTTCTCTTGCGGTGGGCGCTTTTCGGTTTCTGGATGTTCCAGGCTGGTATGACTTTGCTTTCATGGCAAAGCCGCGCGGTTGAGAAATCGTCTCGCCCTAAACAACCTTTGCGGCGTGAAATCGTGCCAGTATGCCTCGATGCGGAAACACTTCTGAGAATGCCGCAGCACTCCCAAATCCGCGCCTTAGAAAGTTGTTTTCGGGAAATCGCTATCGTTATTCTTGCCGGTCAGGACCTCTCCTTTTTGGCAAGAAAGAATCTGCACGGTACGGCCAAACAACTCGGACAACGCGCTCAACTCCTTCCATTCGTTACTGAGTACATCGCTTCTCAGGACGGAAACGGAAAGATGCAGGTAGATCATCCGATCGAAATCGCCTATCCCCTCTTAATCGATGCATTACGTGGGTGTGCGAACCTGGCGGAAGATCTTGTCGAATACGAAGGGAGTTGGGAGCAAATCTTCACGGAGCGCGGCGAGCTGCTTGCTGCTTTTGCATGCGTTCTGGATGAAACATACCCGAGCGAACCATTCGTGAGAAGAGTCGCCGAACTTTGGCGCGCCGCTCACGGTAGCCTCGAAAATGTCCGCTCAATCTCAGCTCAGGTTAGCGACCTCGAGCAGATGATTCCGGATATCAACCACGAGATCGAAAATAGGTCGCAAGCCATCGATGCGGCGGCATAGGCACCAAATATGGTGCAGAAAGGAATAAATCAGTGACGGAAGTATTATTAGTACCAAGAACAGTTGTTCTCGCATCGCAGAACAATATTCCAAACAAAGTCGTCGTCTGCCGCGCCAATAGTACGGAAGACAGGTGGACCTTGCCCAGTGCCGTGACAGAAGGAAGCAATGCCGTCTGTTCATTGGCCGCGTTCCACGGAGTGCTTGATACCCTGCGGTTGCGGGGTTCACGAGAGTACCGACTGTGGTGGAACACAACGAACGATTTCACAACCGTGCCAATTTTCCTCTGGCGCGTTTTCGGCGAGATCGATCCTGCCGCACTCAGTTTGCCTGCCAAATGGTTCGACATTCGTCAGTTGTATATCACTGAAGAAGAGTCACAATCACCCTTTGTGGCAGGCGATGATTTGCTGCTTGGGATGTTTCGACTGAAACAAGAACATGATGAAGTCGATTCAACCTGGTTAGGCGATTTCGCCGCGCTCCGACAGAATCTCCGTGAAAGATTTCACCCGAATGAGTTCCTGGAAGAACTCTGGTTGGAGTCGGAGGATCGACCATAGTTTATGCCACCCGCGCGAATCATCGCGCCAACGACCTGACTTGACCGGTAGAAATATCGGTCCCTTTCAACGGAGAAAAATATGATCACAATCGTTGTTCCTACTCTCATATTGCTAGCCTTACTGGTTGCTTTTCTGGTTTTCCGGAAACGGATTTCCGAGAAGATAGCGGCATGGCGCAATCGAAAGCAAGGAGATCGTCTCAATCAAGACTATGCCGTTGTGGAGAAGCTAGCCATGCAACTCCGCACGACACCCACCTGGACTAACGTTCTGCAAGGGATTGCGTCCATCTTTCCACACCCGCTTTTGGACAGTGGTGCCGTCAACACGCACTACGACTATTTTTGGTCCAATCATAGTATGGGATGGGAGGCGGAACATCCACAAAAGAAGCGGAAGGAGAAGAAGTCTAAGGAGAAGTCTCGCAAAGAAGAGACATCGCCTGAAGATGTCTCTTCGTAGCAAAAGGGCTCAGTCATAACTGCGTCCCTCTCGTCGAATGGGCATAGCGCCGCCTATGCCCATTCGGAATCCCGGACAGTTCTATGTCGCTTTTTCATCTTTTTAGTCAAGTTTGGGGCTGTGTTTTGATAATGCCGCTTTCGTCACTATCGGCCTGTCCAGTTAGAGCGATCGTAATACGTAATCCACCGATTTTGTCTTCTCGCTTGAAAAGTGACAATTCCGTCGTTTACCGTCGAACTAATCTTTCACTTTCGCTCACTCACAGAGATTTCTCAGAAAACTAGTACAGACGCCACAAAACTTTCTTTAAGGGAGCGAAGCGCTCGTGCCAATGTTGTCGCCTTAGCTGACGCATTGTCTCCGAATCAATCAACGCAACAGAAACCCAAAGAAAACGAGGAAGAAAATCGATGACAAATCCAAGTCAAACTCACGAAAACGCGTTGCTCCCATTGTTGCTTGCAAACGAAACCGGCACAGGCACTCAGACTATGGCTTCATATGCTGTGGTGATGGATGTTTGTGGTCCAGACGGGTGCATTCAAACGACGTTGCACAGCCTAACTCTCTCCGAAGTTGCGGCCGGTACAATTGCCTGGATAAGAGCGGTAGTAAGCACGAAAGTTGCCAAAGTGCTGACGGAGAGCTCTGAAAAACCATTTCAGGTTCGTCTCACCTGGCTGGCCCTGTGGGACAAAACGCTGGGTGTCGGCCCCGCCTTCCAGACAGAATGCGGTGGTTTCGACACTTTGTTGCAGGCGATGAGTACTTTTGTGGCAATGCATAGGTTCATCTGGGAGGCCGCCAGCGCTGCTAATGGACCGCCTGTGGCAATGATTATCTAAGCGCCTCTTTCTTTCGTGGGTCGCTCTCCGAAGACAATGTGCACAGCACTTTGGAGAGCACTCGCGAAGGGAGAAACGGTCGAATTTCGAGCGGAAAGAGAACAATTTTTTTTAAATATATACTACATAATATCGTAAAAATATGAAAAGGGGAAAACGGAGGAAGCTGCAGCAGGTTTTCATACCCGCTTCAGAACCAACCGTCTCCCGTGTTTATTCAATCATGTAGAACGCTGCGCTCCGTTTAGCTCCAGATTTGGCACCCGGATTGGTTAATGGAGAGAAAGCCGCTAATGCTCATACGGGCCCCGTCTTTGATTGGCTCGATGGCATGGATCTTGCGAGCGTTGCGAATGAGAAGTTCACCCACATCACACGCGACAGCCAGATCGTGTGGTGGAATCTTGCTTTCATCAAGTTCGCAACGATTCCACAACCGAATCTTGCCACCAGCTGCGGGGCTAACCAGACCGATAGAGATTCCTAATTGTGATTCAGCAGCCCATTCATAGCGATAGCTATCTTCATCCTGGTGCGGCCGCGCTTCGAAAGTTCGATCGTAGCGCCTTACTGTAAGACGCCGCAAACGTGTACAACCGTGTAGGACAGGGCATTGCAGATTTCTTCCGAGCGCTGCTTCCAGACGTTCGCAGGGAGTGCGAAGAATCTTCTCTATTTCAGCGGTGGAAGCGGCGTAGTCGTCGAGTGCTTGTGGTAAAGCGAAGCTTCCCGGCCCAAGACCCGTAAAACCTGGTCCGGTGAAACGGAAGTGGCAGCTCTGCGCAACAGCTTCTGCTATTTCACAAGCTTCGCATGGGTTGAGAAAGTGCGGAACCCGCACGGCTACGATTTTTCCGGCAGTTAATGCCTTGAGACTTCTTACTGATAGTTTATATGCGATCATGTTTTGTTTATGGAAAAGGTCGTTCGGTTATTAGAACGACCTGGGTTTCGTTTGTTAGTAGAAATCTGCTTGCGCAGATTATTCGATGCGATCACTGTATTGATTCGGCGGCGAAAAGGCACCAACTAAATTCGGACTGACAATTCCATCGCAAGATGGGAATTGTTTGATCAAGATTTAGTCAGGAATGCTTTATCGGAGGCGCGTTGTCAAATTGCAGGGAAAGAAAAGAATACTTCCAGTCTGCGCGATTGGACTGCGCGGAAGAAACAAATGTACAGAGCAGGTTCACGAAGGAATGGCTAAAACAGTGGAAAACTTGTTTGATGTTATGCATTTTACGAATGTCAGCTCTGCCAAACTTTGGTGGCTGTTAAATTGAACCAAGACAGCGAGAGCGTGGCTAGTAAAATACTAAAGCATATAATAATACAATCTAAAAAAGTAACTGAGTGAGGCAAACCAGATTCGATTTGCCTCACTCAGCACAAGTGCTTCAACGACCAAAGAGTGTGAGCCGATAGAGCCAGCGTGCCAATGCTGCTGTCGGTGGATGTACGTGCGCCATCCCGTCTCTCAAGGTTGCAAGCGCATGCTCCCTCAAGAAACGATCGTGGCGCAGATGATAGGCGGCTGGTTGTCGAACGTACTTCACGCCGTCGAACAGCAACGATTCTGCCAGTTCGTCGACTGCAGTGTTCGGATAGTCAGCGAGTCCCATCATAACTACACGGCGCACATTCGGATCTCCTTTCCTTGCATGCGCGATCAAGCGGGGTAAGGCATAGCCAGGGTCGAACCGGCACATCAATTTGAAGATGCTGACAGTGTATGGCAGTGCCTTGTGTTTTGATCCTTTCGTGATGAGGCCTACTAGCGGATCAATCGCTCTGCTTTGTCCGAGTAGCCTTCCTAGCTTGCGCGCCGATTGCTCGCTTGCCAGATCAAATGAATTGAGAATGTACTGCGCCCAGCCGGTGATGGCGATAATGTTGGCTTCTATGCCACCACGCTGGAGAACGCGTTCGAAGTGATCGCAAACGAGAGAAGTGGCACAGTCCCGTGCCTTCGCGCTGGTTGATTTCGCTTGCATCGTATCGAACAAGACGGGAAGTGCATTGGCATCCAGTCTTGCAAATATTTCGGTCGTAGTGTAGTCGGCTAATCGCTTGCTTTTCGTAATAACGAAGCCTTCGATTACTTGCCTTAGCCAGAAGACTGGCAGAACACCTCGGTTCCAGAGGTATCCGACGCAAGCGAGCACGATACTGAAATTCGAGTCGGTGCGTACCGCTCCCAGGAGCAGCCGGTTTGTATCGACTTGTGGTGCGCAGTTGGTGGAAGCGCACGCACTGATCAACAACCACTTAAGGTATGCACTTTTTTGCTGCAGGATGATCGTCTCCAGATCCGCAATATGACTGAGATTGGGAGGACCGGAGAGCATTACTACTAGCAGCTTTGGCGACTTTTCGACGGTGGCAAGAGCCAGGTCGAAATCGAGAAGAATGAGAATGCCAAACATTCTTGCTGTTACGCGTTCGGGACTGTCCCAATGGGTAAGAGACTCGGCTAATTTCAACGCCACGCTGTGCCGCAACTTTGGTCTGGCCGCCAGGTTCTCCAGTTGATCCAGAACGAAATTACTTGGCTCTGTCTCAAGCTGCGCCTGGAGGTATTCAATTGCCGTTTTGCCCCTCAACCGCAAGTAAAGCGCGATTATCCAAAAGCGTTTTGGGGCGTGTTTATTTTCAATGCTCAACCACGTAGCGTAGCCGAGCAAAAGTATCAGAATCATAGGCGTTCCTTTCAATTTAATTGAATTTGATCGAGTGCTTCCTCACATGTGAAAAACAGAAAAACTTGTCCTGAGACTAGAACTCGAAATGGGGTCGGTATACGGATTATTGCCAAGTTCTCCAATAACCGTTGGGGATTAACTTCGTTCCGTTGAAATCGGACTGCTTGAGTTGATTCAAAGTGGTGCGATCGTGGAATTTCTTAATGTGCCCTTTGCGAAATCCCCAAATGATAAAAGCATTGTCACTTCAGCACATTTTGCCCATTGCGCTTATCACATTGATTTGCACATCGGATCGCCCATCTCAAGCTTTGTCGCAGCCGAAGTTGTTCGAAGGTGATCGCATTGTTTTTGCCGGTGACTCAATTACCTGGTTAGGAATAAATGCAAAAGGAACTCCCGGTTGGATTCTGCAGTTCCAAAATCGCGCCGAAAGATCAGTGGCGGGTCTGCAAGTGACAGGTAGTGGCATACCTGGTAATACGTCCACCGATTTGCTGCAGCGTTTCAGCTCGACAGTTTTGAATGTTGATCCGACCGTAGTTGTGATCTGGATCGGCACCAATGACATAGGCAAAGGAATCCCAACCAAGGAAACGGTCGAAAATTTCTACCAGCTTTTGAGACTTGCTCTTGCCAAACAAAGCGTGCGAGAAGTGATCCTCGTTTCGCCGGAATGCGTTGGCGAGAATAAAGACGGCAAGAATCCATTAGACCCACAGTTGGACCAGCTCGCAGCCATCATCAATCAATTTGCTACTAGCGGTAACAGCGGCAAAATATATTACTGTCCAATGCGCGCGCAATGGAAGACCAGAGAAAGCATAGTCAATCCCATGGGACTTACCAAAGGTGTTTTAACAATCGATGGTGTTCATCCGAATGTAATGGGAAACCAGTTTCTCGGAGACGTATTTTCCTACGAATTCGGTTTGCCGATAGTGAATAATTATAGTAGATAGTAAGGAATACAAAAGAGAAAAAGTGGGGGAGGAGCAAGCGCTGTTTTTGCGCCGCTCCTCGCTCCGAGTTCAAGTGATGAAGCTGGGAAGTCGATCCGTGCCGTTGCGAAAGGTCAAAGCATCCTTCACGGTCTGGCATGTATTCAGAACTCCTTCCCACCACGCCGGGGGTTGTTCACCTTCGGCATGTTCTGAAAGCCGAGATTCAATTCTTAAAACCCTTATGTCTCTGTCGGGAAAAGACAATCCCCAGAGCTGATACTCACCGATTTCATCGATGATATCGCCCACGGCCGTGAGCATACGAGCGAGGCTTATTTTCTTGACGAGCTCCTTTCTTATCGCCGGATTGGGACACGAAAGCACAGCGCGCGGATCGATATCACAGGCAGGCATTGTGATGAGCGAGCCGGGAACGCAGACCCCACGCAAGTAGTACAGGGGCACGCCGTGATACCTCAAGGCGTAGGCGGTTTCATTGTGTAGTTCCGGACCCCTGATTTGGCGCATCAGAACGGCACCCGCATCTTGGGACGCCGCCTTATGATCCGGATATTTATCCGCAAGTTGCCGGGATACGCTGACCTCTC
>CAJCIF010000052.1 GCA_903970355.1 Actinomycetota bacterium | reverse complement strand
CTCCGGCGGCTCCTCCGTCGCCTTCTCCGCGCGTGTTTGCGCTGCACTCCGCCATTGCTCCTCGCAACGGCTGCGTTTCGCTGATACTTCGTTTGGTTCCCCTTGTCGTCTTGAGCCGACAGGGGTGGAACTTTCTTCTGGAAGAACTCGCCTAAGCCTATAAAGGTTCTAGGGAGGATCTCTACAATGTTTAGCGTAGGAGCACGCGATGGAGTACAGTCGCGTTTCAATAAGAATCTAACACTGGGTTTGGCGCTCAGTGTGGGTGTGTTGGCGTCGATTGTGACACCATCTGTGGCTGACACCATAAGAACGGTCACTACTTCATCAGCGCCCGATTCGGTTTACGGCACAATTGATGGTCGGGGCGACATCATCGATGCTAGTGGCAGGTTAGTTGGACATATTTCGGATGGAAGCTCGGTCACCACTGTGCAAACAGGGGTTCCTACCATGTCAACTGTTTATGCAGACTCACTCGGCGAACGCATACGCGTCATTAGAACCAATATTTCCGACTGTCTTGCGAAGGGTCTTATCAATTCCGATAACTTCAATTCATTCAATTCGCAACTCGACAACATCGTTGCGATGAAAAAGGCTTGTGAAGTATCAGGAGGGTTACTGACTTTTGATGAAGCCACAAGTGTAGGCAGACAGCTTGATGATCTCAATGTCGCCATTTCCACGGCAACAAGGTTGCAGGCTCTGAGCCCGATGATAGTTACAGTGAATGGCGCAACGCGTCTCGCTGTAGTAAAACGCGTTGTCACAAACAACTTGGACGGTTCTCAGACAGTAACCACTACGAGGACCGATGTCACACCGCAAGCATCTCAAGTCGTAGTGACAGATACACCGGTAACTGAACGCAGAGTAACCGTAGTTTCAAACGACAGCAGTACATTATTTGCACTCCTCGACTCACGGCGCGTCGAATTAGATCGGCTTGTTGCCATGGATTTAGCGGAAGGCAAAATCTCATCTGCACAAGCATACGACCTGCGAGTGAGATTGGATGGTTACGGATCTCAACTATCTGATGGCCGTATAGCCGGTTGGCCTGCTGATGATACTCGCGTGTATGAAATAGCAAGAGGTCTGGATGACGTGGATTCAAAACTGGTAAAGATGGCCAGCATTCCAGCACTGCAACCACTTACGGTGGTTGATACTTCCGGCAAAACCAGGATTTCAGTAGACCAATTTGGAAATGTAGTTTCAGTCAAGACAATTACTTCCACTCAACTGCTCACCACACTTAATGGCAGAATAACGGAAATCCAAAGATTGATTGCTTCAGGGCAAGCTAACGGCACCATGAATACCAGCCAAGCAGCCGCTTTCCGTGCAGAACTGGATAGATTGACAGCTCTAGTATTGTCGGGCAGGAGTGGCAACTTCACTTATGTAGAAGCGCTGCCTATCGCCATGCAACTTGATGCTCTGTCAAATCGCGTCGTGGTATTGGCCCCTGGCCAAAACGTTCAACCGCTTGTAGTCGGCTCACGATTTGTCCTTACAACCGGACAGGTGGTAGTGCTTGATGACCTCATGGTCCGAAGGGCAGATCTGGAAGGGCGCATTACGCAAAATTTGGCCACCGGTCGAATCAGCGACGTCGAAGCAAGATCTCTAAGATCTCAAATGGATGAAATCGGGCGCATGGAATCGCAAATGCGGATGAGTGGACAACCATCTTTCAAAGATAGTCGCAGACTCTACACCTTGTTTGACAAAGTAGCTGCTCGCCTGGATAACGATATCGCGCATCGTTAACAAGCACAAACCCAATCGTAACGGCGCCGTTTTAAGATGAATGGCGCCGTTATTGCGCGCGGAAGGTTCGCTTCTTCATCGTCCCGAATGCTTTTTGATTTAGTGCCGGCATCTCGAATTGCGTAGCATCATCGGCTGCGGGTGGCAGAGGGAAATCTTCTTTCAAGAACGAGCCAACATCCGGTATTGGTGTGCGATCGACAGATGAAAGAACACTATCCATCATGCCGCCACCGGTATGGATCTGTGTTCGATTTATGCCAAAATTCGGGACCAACTGCGGATTGTAAAGCATTCGTGGATTGTTTCGCATCGGATAACCATTCGGTGGTTGGCCATAATTCTGTGGCGATTGGTTATAACTGGGTGGTTGGCCGTAGCGTTGCTGCTGCTGGTTATAACTTGGTTGTTGTCCATAACTTGGTTGCTGTCCATAGCTCGGTTGCTGTCCGTAGCTCGGTTGCTGTCCGTAACTTGGTTGCTGTCCATAACTCGACTGCTGTCCGAAACTGGGCGGCGGCGAATTTGCTGGTTGCATGAAAGTAACCTGGCCTGCCGGTGGACCATTAATCGATCCACTTGAACTTGCCGGTGAAGAGGGCTGCATAAAAGTAGCTTGCCCAGGAGGCGCACCATTCACATCCGAAGTTGTACTACTGCTTGCGGGGGCTGGTGGCGCTCCTACCGATGACTTGAAAACAAAGGGTGACCCAGGTGAATATTGATTCTGAGCAAGAGCCGATCCATTTAAAAAGAACATACAAAATGACAATACGGCAACGACACCGTCTGCGGTGCTAGGCTTTATCGCCCTTTTGGTCACTAATAACCACTCCCGTACTTTGACCGGTCTTCGTCTGTTGCGGAACCGGCATTTATGCGGCCCTGAGCTTCCGTATCACCGGCAGACCAGGCGTTCGATGCGGCCGAACCCTGGTTCCAGGTTTTGGTACCATCAAATGCCGGTTTATATGTATTTGAGGGCGGACGAATTTTTGGCATTGTAGAGCCCATCGTTCTCATGTATTGGAGAACATTGCCACACTCAGCGACATCGTTTTTATGATCCTGCTCTATGAAAGGCGCAACATGAGCCATCAGCTTTTGCGCCTTTTGGCCCCCTGAACCACCCATTCGAATCGCTTTTCTCAAAGGAGGAGCAGCTTCTATATAGTGTCCTCTTGCCGCTTCAGTTTCTCCCAGCAAATAAGGCCATGCAGAGTTGCCGGGTTCTAGTTTGGCAAGCAAATCGTACGCTCTGCGCAAACCAGTCAGTCGCGAGTCAGATTCAAGTCCGCCTTGTTCGCTCACATTCATATTAATACTGCGAGTAAAACAAGCTGCGGCCCGCCGTGCCATTAAATCGGCAGCTCCGGTTCGGTCGGATTGCGCGCCGGAAAGCCACATGTTTCCGACCATTGTCCAATCACCAGGGCTGCCACTTTGTTTAGCTTGCTCTTCCATACTGCGAACTTTCCGCAGATAAGCTGAATTATCGGCCCCGCCATAAGATGGTTGAGCTGTAATTACCACCAGGCTTCCAAAGGCAGCGACCAGCGCCAATACCTTTCTATCCATGCCAAGTACTCCAGCAAACTAGGGCTTTGCAGACTAGTTTACTGCAACATTTGACAATTAAGGGCGTGGTTTAACGGTGCCCAAATGGTAGTTTTTGAGCAGAGTTCAAGCCCTTTCGAACTTTCGAGCGAAAAATCCGAAATTGCGTTAAATTGAAAAATCGTTAGCTCTCTGACAGATAAGCTGATTTGAGCACCATGTAGCCGATAGAACCGTAGATGATCATGAGGAAGAAAAATCCGATAATCGGAAATTTCACGGCAACTTTGTAAAAGGGTCTAATTAACATATCGATCAAAATCAAACCAGATGCTGCACTTGGCATATTCGGGACTCCTATTAGATACCTTGGAGGTTTTTGAAATCGAGATACTGAGCCAGTTTTACGAAATCAGAAACCCAATTGAAATTATTGATGCCAACGGTTAAGGTCTCTTTAAGATTGACAAGATGAAGCAATGACAGTCATAGACTGAAATGATGGACGAGGGAAAGGTAGAAAAAAATGGAGAAAAATAAGAACTCATTTGTTCCGTGGTTGGGCGGTACTTTTATTGGCATTGCAATCTGTTGTGCATTTTGGGCAGGGCATGAATACTGGCCTGGCAGTCATGAGGCCACCCCGTCCGTCAATTTAGCTAACTCATCATCATCTTCGAGTGCGCACCCGGTAAATCCACCTGCTGCTTTTCTCCTTGCCGAAAATACAATTGCCGACATAGCCAAGCAGACCTCTGACAGTGTCGTAAACATTGATATCAGCCGCAATATCACGATTGCCGATACACCGTTTCACGGCGCGCCATTTCATAATTTTGAATTTTTCTTTGGCCCCGGATTCGGTGGCATGCCTAATCAAAAAATTCCTCAAAAAGGTTCTGGCTCCGGAGTTATTTTCCGTTCTGATGGCGTGATATTGACTAACAATCACGTTGTTGGTGATGCTGACGAAATTTTAGTAACGCTCAACGACAAGCGAAAATTCAAAGGCACAGTGCTGGGAAGAGATCCCTTTACAGACCTGGCGATAGTCAAAATTGATGCAAAAGATTTGCCTGCTGCAAAAATAGGCACAAGCAAAAACATCCGCCCAGGAGATTGGGCAATTGCAGTCGGCAGCCCGCTTGGTCTCGATCACTCAGTGACTCTCGGGATCATCAGCGCACTGGGACGAAACATCTCCGGTGATGGTGTCCAAAATAGCGCCGAACTGATTCAAACCGATGCGGCGATCAATCCCGGCAACTCAGGCGGACCACTTCTCAACATTCACGGCGAAGTAATTGGCTTGAACACTGCCATTCGTGCAGATGGCCAAAATATTGGCTTTGCAATTCCAATTGATGTTGCCAAAGACATCGCCAGCCAATTGCTTGCCTCAGGCACGATTGAACATCCATATCTCGGCATTATGATGCAAGAACTTGATGACAAGTTATCTAAATCTCTGGGTGTGTCTAACACCACAAAAGGCGTTGCCATTGCTGGGCTTGTCCCAAACAGTCCGGCCGAACAATCAGGTCTAGCTCAGTGGGACATCATTGAAAAAGTGGACGGTAAACCGGTGCTAACGGCTAAAGACATTCAACAAATCGTGAGGGCCCACAAACCTGGAGAATCTCTTTCTTTCTTAGTTTTTAGCGATGGACAATTGAAAACGCTCGGTGTAAAGATTGGCAAGTATCCTTCCAAGGAAGAATCACAATGACAAGTAAAGTAGTCAAATCAGATGCGGAGTGGCAAAAGGAGCTTACCCCGGCCCAGTATGCAGTAGCACGCAAGAAGGGGACGGAAAGAGCCTTTACGGGCGAGTACTACAACAACCACAAAGACGGCATATACAAATGCGTATGTTGTGGAACAGTGCTCTTTGATTCCGCCCACAAATACGAATCTGGCTCGGGCTGGCCAAGCTTCTGGACACCAGCTGTTGCTGAAAATGTGGATACCGAGTCTGATGGCACCCATGGCATGCAGCGAACTGAAGTGCTTTGCAGCAAGTGTGACGCACACTTGGGCCATGTTTTTGAGGATGGCCCGAAGCCAACGGGATTGCGTTATTGCATTAACTCAGCTTCTCTCAAGTTTGAAGAGAAAAAATAAGGGCACCAAGCTGTTTCTTGCATACTTTTTTCAGGCAAGGGCACAATAATGGTAAGGATATAGCTTGTTGGCTCGAAAGACCGGCTTTCTGAGCTTATGTGCATAGAGATCCTAGGTAACAACGACTTTGGCAAGGAAGATAAGCTTTGTTTGATAAGCAATCAACCGTTGAGAAGAACTCAACTGATACATTTACTCGGTTACTTTCTGCAGCCAGAATTGTAAAGCCAGAGAATTTAACTGAAGCGCAAATAAGTGCAAAACGTCTCGATGTCCCGATTTCGAGAGCGCTTATTATGTTGAAGTTTGCAAGCGAAAACACTTTAAGAGCGCCACTTGCAGCAGATGAACTGGTGCGTAAAGGCAAACTGACTTTTGAACTTGCAGTAAAAGCAGTAATTTTAGCCAAGCAAAATGGCCTCGAATTGGAAGACGCCATCAACGTTATGGGCGCCGTCGTCAATAAGACGCAAAACATGCCGGTTTTGACTAATCCTCTTACGGATTTGATGATGGCATCCGATATGCTCACTCAAGAACAGCTTGGGCAGGCAGTTTCGAAGGCTCAGGAAAATCAAATGGGTCTTGGTCCAACACTTGTAGTTCTCCGCTTCGTTTCACGCTGGGCTTTGAATGAATGCGTTCATACACAGCTTCTTGTTAAGGAAGGGAAGATCAGCAAAGACCAAGCTGTAAATGCATTAAAATCTGCCGCAAGGCGCAGAATAAGCGTATTTCAAGTATTGTTCGAGTCAGGGGCATACTGCGAAAGCACCGGCGAGACACTGAGATTATCCGAATTGTTCTTGCTGGCTGGTGTTATCCCCGAATCCGACTACCTCGCTTGCCTTGAACTCGAAGTTTCACAAGACAAGTCCTTCACACAGGTAATATTGGATAAACAGCTTGTCGAGCCGCGTGTTGTGGAAGCAGGAACGCAATTGCTGGATATGATCGGCAGTGTGCTACAACCGTTCCAGGCTGCTGAAGCGCTTCG
>CAJCIF010000051.1 GCA_903970355.1 Actinomycetota bacterium | reverse complement strand
AATTATGGTGCTAGCTTCACCGGAAGATGCAGGTTATCGAGAAAATTTCGTTTTTTGTAAGTTGAACCATCTTCTGTGATGATCGTTGGACTTCCTTCGCTGTCTATTTTTGCTTTTGGACTAGCATATATTTTAGCGCCTGTGCCGGCTTTGATTTTCGCACCAGCTTCTGCTACGACAACCGATCCTGCTCCGGCAATTCCGGAGGAATCATTCATGGCAATCACTCGTGAGCCGTCCCGAGCCTCATATTTAGAGTTGCCTTCGGCAATCACTTTGGAGCCGGTGTCTGCTATTACATCTGAATCTTCGCCTGCGGTGACGGTGGAACCAGCTCCGGCTGTCACATGTGATTCTTTCTCCGCATACACGTTTGATTGGTTGCCTGCTAACACTGTAGAACCGGCTTCTGCAAACACGGTTGAATTTTCGGATGCAAACACGGTTGAATTCGATTTTGCATCTATCATCGAACCTTGCAGAGCGACATAGAGGGTATCGTTTTTTGCAAACCCGATGTCCGAGCGCATATCAGTTGAACTTGCGGACGGAAATTCTATGTACTCTGCCTGGTTCGATTTGGGGTCCCGCACAACTTGAATGCCCTTCGCGTCGTCGACTTTCGATAAGGCAGTCATCGTGTCTCTGAATTTGTTTTCTTCGTGAAAAAGCGATTGCATTTCAGAAAACAATTGTAGATGCGCATCAACGCTTCCCGAATATGATGCTTCAGCCAACTGCTTGATCGTTTTAACTTCCTTATCTATCTCGCTCATTGAGCATTCTCCTTTCAGTCATCGAGGAGACTATAGTTTTCGAGTAGTGAACAGACGGTGACCAAAGAACACCACCGACACCCGAATTTTGCGCGAAATACGAAGTTTGGCTAGGTACTGTATGATTAGTTACACCGGATTATGAGCATCCAGGTACCAGATGTCTAAAACACATGAGACGCAAGTCCTAATCGTTGGCGCTGGCCCGACTGGTTTGACAGCGGCTATTGAGCTGACCAAGCGCGGAATAAAGTGCCGTATCATCGACAGTCTTCCTGCGCCATCGGAAAAATCTCGCGCCCTTGCTATTCATTGCAGAACTCTCGAACTGTTTGAAAAGATGGAGTTGATCGAAGAGTTTCTTGCTCTTGGTTGGAAGTCAACTGCATTTACAGTGTTCGATCGCCATAAGAAGATTGTTCGTATGACGTTCAACGAGCTTGACAGCGCCTTTCCTTTTTTATTGTCAATACCGCAGCATCATACCGAGCGTATTCTGGCGCAGCGACTAGGCACCTTAGGTGGTGCAATCGAATGGAATACAACTCTCGATTCATTGTTACAAGAAAATGGATCTGTTCACGCTTCCGTGAAAAAATCGAAAGACGGCAAAGAGAGCGATGAGAAAATTTCGAGCCACTGGTTATTGGGATGTGATGGCGCACACAGCAAAGTTCGTAATTTATTGAATATCGATTTCAAAGGCATGCCGTATTGGGAGCAATATGTTCTTGCTGATGTTAAGTACGATACCGGCTTGGATCCGCACGACCACTATATTTTCAGTGGTAAGGAAGGAATTGCCGGTCTGCATCCCTTTGGTGAAGATTGCGGACGCGTATTTGCTGATTTAGGTCGTATTCATAGAACAAAATATTCACAGGACCGATTGCCGGTAGACCGACCGGGGTTTCCTGAACCTACATTCGAACAATTGCAAGCAATTCTCGATCAGCGTGGACCGGGAGACTTACGTCTTAAGCATGTCAACTGGCAGAGCATGCACACTATCCATAGAAGGCAGGCTCAAGCTTATCGGAAAGGTCATGTGCTTTTGGCTGGTGATGCTGCCCACATTCACAGCCCTACCGGTGGACAAGGTATGAATCTTGGTATTCAGGATGCATACAACGTAGCCTGGAAGCTTGCACTTGTAGAAAAGAAAGTTGCACAAGATAAACTGCTTGATGGTTACGGTACGGAACGAGCACTTACTTGCAGACAAGTCTCCACTATGTCCGAATGGTTTTCGCGTATCAACAACGTTCGCAGTCCGATTTTCCAGGCTATTAGAAATACTGTTGGACCTTTTCTGGCTGCGCAACCAGCCATCCGACATCATTACAGAAACTGTGTTTCGGAAATTGCGATCAACTATCGACTTAGTCCCGTCGTGTCGGAATGCACGATGACCGTGGATAGGCCTGAGAACACTTTTATAACTGATACCAAAATAAAATGGAGCGCCGCACCTCGGCCAGGTGATCGTGTTCCAAATATCTCAGCATGGGATCTCAAAGATGACGAACGTGTGTCGCTTTACGATCTAATGAAAGCACCAACGCACCATCTTTTGCTCTTCACCGGCCAAATTGAAGAGCCCGGACGTACGCAGGATTTGATCGAAATTGCAAAAAAGATTTCCGATCGTTATCCTGAATTGATCAAGACCCATTTTTACTCGGCCAGTGAATCATGTCTCAAACATTTGCACTCCGCCAGCAGCAAGTTTATGGATCGCGATTTATCCGCTCACACTAAATACGGTGCAACCCTCGCCTGCCTCTTCCTAATCCGCCCCGACGGCTACCTCGCCTTTCGGTCCCTGCCACCAAACGAATATGAATTGACAAGCTATTTAGATTCGCTATTTCTTATTCGGCCAACGGCGGCATGATTGGTGCGTCCACTATATGGATGATGCCGTTGCTGCATTGAATGTCAGCTGTTTTTATCCGAGCCTTATCGGCATATAAACCGGCTTTCTTTTTGTCTGAATCATCTTTTGTTGATAGACGAATTTCGTGGCCTTCCATGGATTTAACTGAAGCCATGGTTCCTAAAGCTTGGGAGTTAAGTTTTTCGCCTTTGATGACTTCATATGACAGTACTTGTGCCAACTTTTTCTTATTGGCAAATAGTGTGTCCTGATCAGCCTGATTTAGCTTGGACCAGGCTTTATCATCTGCGGCAAAAACGGTGAATGGTCCCTTGCCTTTCAAAGTGTTATCAAGATTATAAGCGGTGTCCAATCCGTCTAGCATCTTATGAAAAGAACCTTTGCTTCGCAGCGTGTTGATTATGTCTTGAGTACTTGCAGTAGACATCTTGCCACCAGTAGTTTCATCCTTGGCAAAGGACATTGTTGGACAGATAGACAGAACTGCAAGGGCAGACAGCACGATTTGAATCTTACGTGACATAGCATTCTCCTGCTTTACGAATCAGAGACCAAGCTATAAGACGGCTAAGTTCGCCGACTTGTTCCGAATTGGACCTAGATTTGAGAAAGTCTCAATTATCTTTCTGAAGGTCGGCTAAGTAATCGAATACGCGGCTTCGATCTTGTGCGCTCAACTGACCCATTGCTTTATAGTATGCTTGACTATCTTGCAAATATTGCGCTGTATTTTCTCTGCGTTGTTCTGGCGTCATATCCGCAGTGCCTTTATGATCTTTCTGGACCTGGTTAGCTGCTTGAGCCAATCCTTGGAGATACTCTTCACCACCAGTAATGCCTTGCTGTTTGGCAGTTTGCAAGAGCTGCAGTTGCTCTGTTCCATTGTGTTCAGCGATTACATCGTTTAGCGCACGTCGCCAATCGCTCGTGGCGTTTTCTGCACTGACTTTTCGGTCGTCCGCCAATTGATTAGCTTCGTTGGCTTTCTCTGGATCAACCTTTCCATTCACCCAATCTTTAGCTACCTGGTGATTTAGCTCATTTCTGGCACCATCATCATCATGCATTGCTGCCCACAATTGATCGACGCCCAGTGGACCACTTCGTTCTGTACTAGCTGTATTCTTGATGGTCGCTTGCCCGTCTTTGTAGCCTGTTATTGTTACCTGGTGTGCACCACCGGAACCTCCATCGTCACCGGAAGTATAATCACCACCTGATTGGGAACGGAATGGTTCAACATTTGCGTTGACCCGGATAGTGGCAGGGAAACCGCCTTTATCTTGCAGCTCTTGCAGCTTTGTTTTCAGCTGGTCTTCATTCTCGATTACCGTGTTGTTTGCTTCATCAGCTGTTGTATCATTCTTCCGATGAGCTATGAGTGACTTGTCTGGATCAGCATCCCCACCAACATTTCCGATGATTTTACTAACATTTTCAGCGTGGATAGAAGGAACATTCACGTCTTTTCCATCAGCATCTTTTACGTTCGTGCCAACACCGTCCTTGTTGTAACTTACCAAACGATCTCCTTCGTCCGGGTGTTTTGGATCTGGTTGATCTGCCGGTGGGTTTTTGTGGTCATACCGCAATGTGTTGCCATCACTATCTGGATTGGCTCCATAATGTAAATTAGCCACTGTGTGCTGGTAAATGCCATCTGCTACATTTCGTCCGCCTTCTTCATAGAGAGCGGCCTCCGAATTTTTTGCGTCCGGCTTCGGCAGCTCATATTCATCCTTGAGCTTGACCGTTACTCCATTTTTATCAGTGTGCTGTCCTCCTACTGTCATATCACGCATCAAATTGGCTGCATCGGCAGGATCCTTTTTGTAAGCGACATATTCAGCCGAAGCCAATACGCACGAACCGTGGTCACCTTGATACATCGATTTACCGTCATCGGGATCAGCAGCATTGTGAAGAACCTGCTCTGCTACTCCGGCTCTATAACTTTGGCTCATCGCAGCAGTGTCACCGGTAGTCACCATATCGTTGACGGCTTTAAATGTATCGGCCACTTGTTGATCGCTTAGATCACCCTTTGCAGGATCGGCGCGATCGTTCAACTTACCAACATCGGCTAGAAAGTTTTTTTGTTCATCACCCCGAAGGTGAGACTTACCCCAAGTTTCTAACTTCTGACGCTCCGTATCACGATCTGCTTTTGGAGCATCGGAATTTTCGGTTTTCGAATCTTTTGCTTCCGGCTGGGTCTCTTTGCCCTTAGCTTCACCTTGAGCGGCAGCACCATCTGTAGTTGTTGCATCTTTTGGAGTAACAGCGGCAGTTTCAACAGTTTTTGTTTCTGAAGGTGTCTTTGTGTCACTTTGAGGAGTTACAGTGGTAGCAACTTCAGGTGTCTTTGTTTCAGCAGTCTTTGTTTCAGCTTGAGGAGCAGGAGTGGCATCAGCAGTTTTTGTTTCGGCTTGAGGAGCAGGGGGAGTAGCATCAACAGTTTTTGTTTCAGCTTGAGGAGCAGGGGGAGTAGCATCAGCAGTTTTTGTTTCGGGTTGAGAAGCTGGAGTAGCATCGGCAGTTTTGCCTTGATTGGCTGCGGTACCTTCTGCAGTTTGCGTGTCGCCTTTTGGTGTGGTGGCAACGTCGGGAGTCTGAGTGCCGTTCTTTGGAGTAGAGGCAATGTCACCACCTAGGCCCGCATACAAGGAAGCGGTATTAAGATTGTCGAGAGAAGCTTTAGAGGTGTTGCTCGAATCGCCTTTGGTCTGATTGAAACTTTTAAGCAGTTGCATCGAATCAAAGGTGGAAGAATCCGTTGGCTTCGGTGCTTCTTTTGGTACGTCTAGTTGAGTGTCAAACATGCTTATAAATTGATCCCAAGAAAAATCAGAGAACCTCACGATGCGATGTGAAGATCTGAAATAGATAAGAGCCGGACTAGTAAGTTGGACGGAAGACAAACGTTCTGCTTAGGACGTCTCCTTAGCTTACGTTTTTATAACATATTGTCAAGATCCATATGAGCCTCACAGGGCACGGCTTTTAACAACTTCGAAACAACAATCCCCAAAAGCCGCATTCTGCGTAACAAGCTCGCTAACAAAATATGATTCCAACAACGCATCATCCAACAACCATACATCACTGGGTCATAGGTTCACTTGGTCATAGGTAAGGTATAGCCCATTACCAGAAGTACAATTCCAGCGGCACCGCCCACGATGCTACATGCGTATAGTGCTCCAGCATCTACCAGAATCGAGACTGATGCAATGACAATACCAATTTGAAAAGAAGCCACGGCTAATGAATAAAGTTGGTGCTCGCTAAATTCGTGCGAGCTTTCTTTCTCCAAATCTCTAGCTTTGTCTTCTACTTCCTTTTTCTGCTTCTCGAAATCGGCTATTTTTGATTCGAGTTTGGTCTTCACTAGTTCGTCACCTCCGGATTTATTTCCGGCGATTTGTGCGAAGGCCTCGATGAGAGTTCGGTCGTTCTCATAGAGATGTGATTTGATGCTTTTCGCTTGAAAATAAGACCATTGATCGGATGCTTGCGATTGAAGCAAAATTGCTTCGTTGGCGGCATGTCCGGAAAGCAACGAACCAAGAGCTGCTAAAACGGCAAGAATAGCCGCAGTAACCGCGGCTCTGAGATGCTTGTTGCCTTCCTTCTTAGACCCGTGCCTTCCTTCTTCTTTCGATTCAAGATTATGATCGACATGCTCCATCAACTCTTGCGGTTCTGGGCCTTCTTCCATGGCTCAATCCTCTTGGTAACAAGCGATACGCAATCGCATGATTCTAACAATTCCCACTGGCACATACACATCTACATACTCTGTTAGTGTCGAGCAGCGGTAGCGGGCACTGCCAGAACCGGATCTCCTCCGGACCAATTCTTGTTAGAAAGATTTGGCGTTTGCACAGCGCCACGGTCACTCAGCACTTCTGCACCCACTGATGATTTCAATTGTTCGTAGGCTTCGCGTAGCGTTGTATCTTTGCCATTGCATTGGAGCGCCTCGATTAAGCGTCGAGTAAAAACGCTGTTTTGATAGTGCTTCGATTCCCAAGATACCTGATCAGAAAGGCTAGAGCACAGAACAATTTGCCCGCTTCCCAAGCGGAGAGCATCCGCGTCTAGACCTGCCGTTCTGAAAATGCCTTTGGCTTCACTGTTCTCTGGATCGTCTTCCACATCGTCGGAATCTGCTTTCTCGCTTGGAGCCATGGCTGCAGATCCGCTATGGCAAACATCCAGTACGAGCACAACTCGATTGCTGTGCACTTGCTCCTGAACTATTTTCGTCAACCATTGCATCGGAATGCCAGTGGAAACTAATTTATTTTTGTCGGTGTCTTCGGCAACCAGAAAATTTACCTTCACGTCTTCTTGAGAAGCGCTTCCGTGGCTGGATACATAAACCACTACGAGATCGTCCTTTTTGGCAAGCTTACCCAACCACCCTTCACCTAGCTTGGAGATAATTTTGTCTTTGGTGGCATTTTCATCTGTGAGTAGTTGAACATGATCCGGCTGAAAGTTTTCTTGAGAGATCAACACGTTTCGAAAATCAGTGGCATCTTTAGCCGCGTATTTTAAATTGATTGATGGATCTTTGAAGTTGCTGATACCGATAACAATTGCCCATTTGTCGGCAACCGGTCTATCATTCTGGGAAGTGGTTGAAAGCGCAGCCGTCGTGTATTTTTGCAGCGACGAAGCTCCCGGTAATGAGGCAGCGATTTCGGCAGCTTCTTTGTGTGCTGCAACTGCATCGGCTGTTTTATTTTGCTTGGAATATAAATCTGCCAGTGAGTTTAGATCTCGGGCATATGACGCAGATTTTTTAGGGTCTACTTGCAGAGCTCTTTTCAAAAACGACTCGGCACTTTCATATTTCCCCTCAGCTATTAGCAAATCCGATAAATTACGGAGATTGTCCAATACCTTCGTGTTTTCTTTGCCGAATGAGTTTTCGACCAATGCTAGCGCTCGCTCGTATAGTGATTGTGCTTTGGCATAATCTTTTTTGGCTAAATATATCGCGGCCAAGCTTTGTACAGTTTCCGCAATTTCAGGATGTTCAGGGCCAAGCTTATCGCTGCTTATCGTAAGGGACTTGTTTAGCAAGGCTTCTGCATCATCTAATTTGCCCTCGTCAGCGAGAATGTTAGCTAGCTCTACCATGTCATGCGCAATGGTAGGCTCATTGCCACCGAGCAATTTTTGATCAAGAGCTATGGCGCGTCGAGCTAAATCTTCGGCTTGCGAATATTGTCCTTGATAGCGGGCAATAGAAGCAGCAGTAATCCAACACTTGGATATCTCAACGCTGTTCTGACCCAGACCCTTATCAATCATTGTTGTAGCCTGCTGGCAAAGCGCTTGCGCTTTTGCATAGCGTCCCTCGTCTCTATAAACTAAAGACAGGTCGAGAAGCACTTTGCCGTACTCCGGGTGGTCCTTGGAGTATGTGGCAGCGCGAATGCTACGAACCTGCTGAAATGCTTTTTTCGCATCGCTTAAGCGACCTTCCTTTCGATACATGTCGCCCATCCCTTCCAAAACGATGGCACAGTAAACATGCTCAAAACCAAAGAGGCTCTGTATTCCAAGAAGCGTAGCTTTATACATTTGCTCAGCTTTTTTGTAGTCGCCCTTTTCTGCAAATAGCTGAGCCAAATTGTATGCGGTGTAGGCGAATAACCAATTATTTTTAGATTGAGGGGTAGTGAATAATTTAAACGC
Source organism: Actinomycetota bacterium (assembly GCA_903970355.1). Classification (GTDB taxonomy): domain Bacteria; phylum Cyanobacteriota; class Vampirovibrionia; order Obscuribacterales; family Obscuribacteraceae; genus CAJCIF01. The sequence continues at coordinate 2,087 of CAJCIF010000051.1, read as the reverse complement.
CTTGACGTTCATCTCTTTTGCTTCGCGCAATTTGCCCCACTTGATATACAGCCTGGTGAGCCCGTTTAGTGGCAGCGCCAAGTTTATGTCATTTGGGCCGACCTTTTTGGTGGCAAGAGCAATGCAATCATTAAGAGCCTGCTCGCATTCGGCAAACTTACTTTGATCCAGGTAAAGCAAAGAGAAATCGCTCATCATGTAGGGCACCAGATCGCTGGCGTGGTCTCCGTTTGGGCTGGCCTTCTTATTTAGATTTTTTGCATCGTCTTGTTCGGCATCCGCAATTGCTTTCTTGAAGAGTTCTTCCGACTCAGCATATTTGGCAACGGCTCGGTAGGCGTCTGCTAAACCGAGCGTCACCTGGGCTTTTTGATAAGGGGTCAACTCGCTAAGTTTTCGCGCTTGTTCGTACAATTGCACGGCTTCCTGATAACGGCCGTGGCTGAAGTTTGTTTGGGCCTGCGCCATGAGCATCGCTGCTTCCGATGGTGGTGCAGCCGGCTTTGAACTTGCCGCCGCGGATGCTTCGCGACTAAGTGGTACTGTGAGCGAAGCAACAATGACAAGTCCAAAAATGCTTGCCAATGCCTGCCAAAAATGTTTGATGCCAAATACGGTATTACGGTAGTGGATGCTTTTCTTCAATTGCTAAAACTGCTCGGATTGCTTCATGGGGGCTATCAAAGTGGATTCACGAATCCAGCTTTGGGTCGAAAGTTGGCTTATAATCGATTGAATGGCCAGTACCTGTCAAGGCTTGGCTTCCAGCAACTCAAATATTGCCAAGGTTGCTATGACGGTAAAGAGAACCAAAACGTACTCCCCTTGTGCAATTCACTTTCGACACCAATGGCGCCACCATGCGCTTCTACTAAGGCCTTACATATGGCAAGTCCTAGACCGGTGCCTCCCTTTTGGTGACGGTCGGCAGCTTCGACCTGCTTAAACCTTTGAAAGATCGTTTGCCTAAACTCCAAGGGTATGCCGCGGCCTTGATCGGCGACTTTAATAGTGGTGACTCCATTGCTTGACTGCGCAGACACGATGATTCGTGAGTGCGCTGGAGAGAACTTAATTGCATTGGAAATCAGATTCACCAGAACTTGATGTAATCGATCTTTGTCTGCCAAGACTGTTATTGATTCAGCTTCAGCAACAAGCGTGATGCCTTGCAAGTCGGCAGCGGAGCGCACGATTTGAAAAGCATCATCGATTAGACTGCTAACAGGCACTTCACATTTTTCAAGTGTGAGGCCACCAGATTCTATGCTGTCCAGATTCAAGAGATCGTTAATCAAGTTCAACAGAAAGTCACAGCGAGAGTCGGCTATCGTTACAAGCTCGGCACCGTCAGGCTCGATCTCACAGACACGGCCGCTGAGAAGAAGGGAAAGCGCTGCTTTAATTGAAGTCAGCGGCGTTCGCAAGTCATGACTTACCACTGATACTAATTCGGATTTTCGCTGAGAGGCTTCCATAGCTGCGTCGCGTGTCACGAGCAGTTGCTGTGAAAGCGAATCCAGTTCTTTAACTTGTCGTTCTAGATCAGCTGCACGCTTTTTATCTGATATCGATAGAATTATGTCCAAAACATCTGTTCGCAACTGAAGAGCATTTTGGACTTCGCAACTCAACCAGGGGACAGCCTTGCCGGAAACTGTTTCCTTCCAGATTTCAAAGGACTTGCGCGGGTGTAAATGCGAATCTCCTTGCTCGAGTTCTTCCTGTTTGCCGGCCCAACTCAGCTCTTCTAATTGTTCTGGACGAAACCATAGCAACCATTTTAGACCGCTTGTCGCTAAGCGAATCGCCAGCAAGCCGCTTGCAGAAACTGCCATTGAATTTGCAACGACTAAGTGTTTTGATACCGAATCACTGACGAATACAGTAAGGTTAGTCTCGGATAACTTCGCAACAAGCTGGGCGATCTGTCGCTCATCAGGCGTTTTACCAACCAGAAAACACCGCTCGTCCCAAACCACTGCAGCTCCTCTGGCTCCAGGTACTTCTAATAGCTTGCCAGAGGAAGCAATTGCTGAGGGTAAGTCGTCTTGTCCAGAAATATGCAAAAGCAAGTCTTTTCGGGC
>CAJCIF010000050.1 GCA_903970355.1 Actinomycetota bacterium | reverse complement strand
AAGCAACAACAACAGCCACAACCACATACATGGGTAACCCTCAATGGGGATTCTTTCCGCCGGGTTACGGTTATGGCGGCAACAACTATGCTTATTCGAGATCCCGAAATCGAAATTGGAATAACAACAATGGTTTCAGCTATGCCACCACAAGTATGCCGGATTATGAAGCGCGTGCACGAGCAATGGCTAAAGCGCAAGCCATTCAAGAGAAGACTACCGCCGCAGCCGATTCAGTTCGTTCAAACGCCCTGGGACCTTCAACAATACCTGCCGGCGGAGTGTTAGCAGGGTGCCTCGATTTTCCCATGACGAAATTCAATTCAACACTATTGCAAATTCCCATAGGCAATTGCGTTTTCGAATTTCACTTTGAGTGAAACATTAATAGGAGTTTTGAAAACATGGTTGTTTCCAATTTGACGAGTCACTTGTTGTCACCCTTCGATTTGAGCGGATTGAAGCTAAAGAATCGAATCGTACTCGCTCCGATGACGCGCTCACGTGCAGGAGAGGAGAGAATCCCTAATGACCTTATGGCGAAGTACTACTGTCAAAGGGCAGCGGCTGGACTGTTGATCACCGAAGCAACCATCATAAGCACTCAGGCAATCGGTTGGCTGAATACTCCAGGCATCTACAATGATGCACAGACTGCCGGTTGGAAAAAGATAGTAGAGGCTGTCCACGAAAAGGGAACACCAATTTTCCTGCAACTGTGGCACTGCGGCAGAGCATCACACACCTTCTTCTTTGATGGCAAGCAACTTCCTGTCGCTCCTTCAGCAATAAAAATTGAGGGCGACGTGATCCACACACCGAAGGGTAAACAACCATACGAAGTACCGCGAGCACTCGAAACCGCTGAAATTCAAGGCATTGTCGAAGATTACCTCATTGCAGCGAATCGAGCCAAGCAAGCTGGTTTCGATGGAGTGGAACTCCATGCCGCCAATGGTTATCTCATTGATGAATTCTTGCAATCAAAAACAAACAAGCGCACCGATCGTTATGGTGGCAGTTTGGAAAACCGATTCCGATTCCTGAAAGAAATTGTGGAAGCGATTGCTACTGTTTGGCCCGCCAACAGAATTGGTGTGAGACTTGCTCCCAATGGCAAATACAACGACATGGGTTCTCCTGATTTTAGAGAACAATTTTTGTATACAGCCGAACAATTGAACAAGTATGGTCTAGCCTATCTGCACGTGCTAAATGGCTTGGCGTTTGGCTTTCACGAGTTGGGCCAACCAATGGAACTCAGCGAATTCCGCAAAGTCTTCAAAGCGCCACTGATGGGCAACTGTGGTTATACAAAAGAAACTGCAGAAGAAGATATCAAAAATAACAGCGCCGATCTAATTGCATTCGGCCGCCCGTTCATCAGCAATCCGGATCTGGTAGAACGCTTCACAAACAACTGGGAATTAAATCCCCCCGCAAGAATGAAGGACTGGTACTCATTTACGGAAGAGGGCTACATAGATTACCCGGTTCACGAGTAACTTCATTCAAACTCAAGTGTAAGTTGAACGTAATCGTCTGCCGCCCGCTCGCTGTCCATATTGGAAAGTGACAGCCCAAGCAATCTTACTCGTCTTTGATCTACTTCGGTCATATCTAAAAGTTCGATAGCAAGGTTCATAATCTCTTCTATGCTGCCGATCGAATCTGCAACTGTTCGACTACGCGTCACTTGCTGGTAATCTGAGTATTTTACTTTCAGAGTCAAGGTCCGTCCGCTTGTTCCACTGCTTTCGATGCGCGCTTTGAGTATCTTTGCCAGCTCCTCAAGGGCTACGATCATTGAATAGCGGTCGTGAAGATCTTCTGCGAAACTCTCCTCCGCGCCAATTGATTTCCGAACGCGATTTGGTGTGACGGGACGGTCGTCATAACCGCGGACGATGCGGAAGAAGAATCCGCCAGCCTTACCGAACCTCCTCAACAAATCGTCCTCTGTCCAGAGCTTCAGATCAGCTCCTTTGTGTATTCCGGCAATCCGCATCTTCTCAGCGGTAACATTGCCGATACCATAGAACTTCTCAATTGGAAGTTCTTCCAAGAAACTTTCCACTTTATCAGGTGGTATCGCAAACAAGCCATTTGGTTTCTTGATACTAGATGCGGTTTTAGCAAGAAACTTGTTTATGGAAATTCCTGCTGATGCCGTCAATCCAGTTTCTTCAAAAATCTTCTCTTTGATCTCTCTGGCGATTATCGTTGCTGATGGCAAGCCGCGTTTGTTCTCGGTGACGTCGAGATAGGCTTCGTCCAGCGCTAGCGGTTCGACAAGATCTGTGTAGCGATAGAAAATCTCCCTGATCTGGAGAGAGATCTCGTTATACCTGTCGAATCTGGGTCTGAGAAAAATGAGATGGGGGCACTTCTGGACGGCAATGCTCGACGGCATAGCCGAGTGAATTCCGAACTTACGCGCTTCGTAACTGGCGGCAGCAACTACTCCTCGTTTATCAGGCGTACCTCCAACCACAACCGGCTTTCCACGGTGCTCTGGATTGTCACGCTGTTCAACTGACGCATAAAATGCGTCCATATCAACATGAATAATCTTGTGAACGAACATTGTTCGATTTGACACTAAAATATAGAATTGAGCAAGCCATCTGCAAATTATTTCACAACGTCCCACACCCACTTTGAATGGCGCAATGGTCCCAGGGCGGTATAATCGCCTAGCGGCATTACCCTTTACCCAGGATTATTCATGGCCAAGGTCCTAATCGTAGATGACGATCCGGAAATCGTAGATATGGTTAAGGATTGGCTCGCTAATGAAAACTACACGGTTGAATCTGCAGTTTGCAGTAGCGAAGCAAAGGAATTTCTGGCGCACTTTAAGTACGACATAATCCTGCTCGATTTGAATCTTCCAGATGGTGATGGTATGGAGATTTGTCGAGAGTTCCGCTTGCAGAGCGGACAAACACCTATCTTGATGCTGACCGGTAAGTCAGACGTTGCTGATAAGACAGATGGTCTCGATTCTGGAGCGGATGACTACCTTACCAAACCGTTTCAATTGCGTGAATTGTCCTCTCGCATTAGAGCGCTTCTGAGGCGCTCTTCTCAAGGAATGAACAACATTTTACAGGTGGGTGATTTGGTTTTAGACCCAAGAACTCACAGTGCTAAAGCGGGCCATAAAGAGCTAAAGCTCTATCCAAAAGATTTTGCGCTGCTTGAGTTTTTGATGCGGAATGCCAATCAGTTTTTCGATACAAAAGCTCTTTCGGATCACGTTTGGACTGCAGAAGATCATGTGAGTTCAGAAAATATTCGTCAATCAGTACATCGCCTCAGGGGAGAGCTTGAAGCACACGGAATGGCTTCGCTCATTGAGAATGTGCGTGGTGTTGGATACAGGGTCAAGAATCCCGAAGGCACGGATAATTGATGCCCAGGCAGAGCGTAATTCGTAAGGGGATTTTGCTCGTAATTGTGCCCGTGCTATTCAACATTATCTTCGTCCTGGTTATCGCTCAAACTCTTAAACAGGCGCAGCAAGATTCTGATCGCATTAGCGCTGCTAAGCAGCAAGTGCTTGTAATGCACACTTGGGACGTTGCTGTAAATCGAGCAATCTTTAGTGTATTGGAAACGACGAATGAGCCTAATGCACGGAACATCGAGTCTTTGGGACAAATGGAGAGCAAACTCCTCAAAGAAAAAGAGACTTTGCAGCGAGATGCTCAGTTGGCCGATTTGAACCAGGAATGGTTGACCCAAGCAAATGACATACTCAACCGGGTGATTGTAGTTTGCCAAAATGCTCTTGAGCTGTGCCGGGAAGATGAAACCGACAGATTGGGAAACTTGAAAGCTCTGCGCCCTCAAATTTACGTGCTTTTCCTCAGGCAAACACCCTTAAAACAACAGTTGATCGAAACCAATAAACGAGTGCATGCCTTAAATCCAAAACTGCCAGAAAAATTCCATTTGACAGTAGCGCTTCTAGTTGGCGGTTTATTCTCAAACATTGCCATATCTCTCCTATTGGTTCACTCTTTTACGAAAGATTTTGTTGGGCGCTTGCATCTGATTGCCGAAAACGCCACCAAACTGGCTATGCAAAAGCTATTCGTCAATACTCTTACTGAAACGGAGGATGAAATCTCCGAATTAAATCGTTTGCTTTCTGCAGCCCAAACAACACTCACCGAAATCAGGCAACGCGAAATTGCGGTATTAGATCAGGCTGATGACGTAATTGCTTCCTTAGACAAGCGCTATCGCTTAGTGCGTATTGGCCGTGCTGCAACAAAACTATGGCACTACTCCGAAGACGAACTGCTCGGGCAATCTTTGCTTTCTATGGTAACGCCGGAAAGCTCTGAATATACTCGACAACAACTGGAAGCAGCAGCAAACAGCTCAATTGAATGTGAATTCGAAAATGTCTTCAAATCGAAAGATGGCTCGCTAAAAGATACTCTCTGGTCGGTAAGTTGGGCACCAGAAAGCCAGAGTTACTCCTGTGTCGCTCATGATATCAGCGAGAGGCGCAGTGTCGAGAGATTGAAACAAAATTTGGCGAGCGTTGTTGGCAGCGATCTCAAATCTTCCCTTACCACGATAGAGAGCGATATAGCTCGTATTAAAAGTGGCGCTTTCGGCGATTTAGAAGCACCGGTAATAAATCACTTTGCAAAGGCGGAGCGAGGCATAGAAAGAATTTTAGATCTAGTGCGCGATTTGCTTGATCTAGAAACCATGGATGCCGGAGTGATGGTCATTCAAAAGTCGAAACTGCTCGCGTCCGAAGCTTTCGCTCAAGCAGTCGAAGCTTTGGAAGCCTTTGCTAAAGCCAACAAAATTGTGATAGTTCAGCCGAGTGGAGATGCTGAAATCGAAGCCGATCAGCGAAAGCTTGTACAAGCTCTGGTCAACATTTTGTCGAATGCAATTAAATTTTCGCCCAAGGATTCTACTGTGGAACTCAGCATCGATCAAAAAGACAATTGCATACTGCTAAGCGTTACCGACCAAGGACCAGGTGTGCCGGAAGAGGATCAGACAGTCATATTTGAAAAATACAGGCAATCCAAAGCGGTATCAGATTCCAACCTGAAAAGCACCGGGCTTGGCTTGGCTATTGTAAAGGCGATTGCTGAAGCGCATGGTGGCACCGTCGGACTTCAAAGCCAGGAAGGCGTGGGCAGTAGATTTTGGATCAGCTTACCAGCACCCAACCGGAATGAGGCAGAGCAATGAAAAAGCACTCACTGCCTCTTATTGCAAGAGGGCTCATATTAGTAGGTGTACCGCTCATATCACAAGCCGTACTAATTATTCTGCTTTTAGTGTTTTTGACCCAGGAAAACAAAATAGCGGTTGCTGAAGAACATTCTAAAGACCTAATCATTGATTCACACAGTTTTGGCCTCAATCTAGAAAACGCAGTCAAAATTGGTCTATTGGAAGAACACAGCAAGGACGAAATGGGTTTTCGAGAAAAGCGAAAGTCTCAAATATCGCAACTGGCGCTCGAACTTAATCACATAGAGCAAGAACTGGCGACGCAACCGGATCAAAAGCAAAATCTGGAAGATCTCATTGCTAGCTGGCACAAAGCAAAACCGGCAGTACTCTTTGCGGGAAGAGGCAATTCGTACGAATTCCATGGCGATACGGAGCGAATGTTTGGGCAGGTTTTGCATGAAGTCTATGATGTACATGAACGGATTGTTGATCTTGAGTTACAAAAAAGTAAATCAGCCCCGGCAGCAAGAGAAAAATGGCGTAGCCTCATCAATAGGTCGCTTTTATACGCAGTGGTGGCAGTAACTCTGCTGGCCGTCGTGTTGGCAATTTACTATGGAATAACGATTCGTCAACCAATTGATCATCTCAGTGCTAATGCAGTACGGCTTTCAAAACGGCAGGAGCTATTGCCGGTTCTTGCCGGTTCAGATGAATTTTGTAAGTTGGATCAACTCTTTCACGAGGTCGATGAAATTGTTGGTGAAGCATTGCTGCAAGAACGAAGACTGATAGATAACGCCGCTGATATGATCTGCTCTATCGACGAAAATGAAAAACTTATCTCTGTGAACCCTTTTTCGGAGAAACTGCTGGGATATAAAAATGAGGGCTTGATTGGTCGTTCCTATTTAGAATTGGTATATCCGGCAGACGTAGCGCGCGCCCAGCAAATGTCCAGCACATGTAGGCAATTAAAAACTAGCCAGTATTATGAACTGCGCTTGAAATGTGCAAACGGGTTGATTATTGATACCCTCTGGTCTAGCTTTTGGTCTAAAGAAGGTACGCTATTCTCCGTGGTGCACAACATCACAGAGCGAAAAAAAATCGAAACCTATCGACGTGATCTATTCGCAATGATCAGCCACGATCTAAAAGCGCCTCTAACATCGGTGGCAGGAAGAATCAACATTGTGCAAATGTCTTATCGCAGCACGATGCCCGAACCAGCCGCTCGCGAACTCGATAAAGTTGGGCGTAACGTCCAGAGCCTGCTTGCCTTAATAGACAACTTGCTAAGTATCGAAAAGGAAAATGTAGTTAGCTAACCGGCATTGCCCCAGCAGCTGACTGCCCACTCGGTGCCGGAGGAAAGGGTGTCCCTGGCTCTATAGGCCCAGGCAGATGAATAGTTTCTCCGGCCGCCGACGGTCCGGGAGCTTCTGGCTCGTGTGGTTCTGATCCTTCAGGTGCGGGAAGCCTCAAAACTGTTGGTGGACCTTCCAGTCTGAGTGGCTCCGTGGGTGGTGGTAGCCTGAGCGGTTCCGCAGGTGCAGGTAGCCTGTACCGCTCTAAAGGTCCTGGCAGTAATAGTCGATCTGCGGTTTCTTCGGGTGTCGGTGCAGTTCTCACTCGGTTGGCTAATAGCAATGCCGACACTGTGAAACCGCCGGTAGCGCCATGAAGTATATCGCTGCTATCAAGGAACTCCTGATCTCCCAAATGTAGCGCAGGGTCTAGTGTACCACCAATTACGGTGCCTGCCGCCAAGGTTGTGAGGCGGCCTCCTCGTCCGTGCATAGCAATAATGGCGAGGGCTGCAGCAAGTGTAGTTGTTGCATCAGCAATTCCGTCTACTCCTCCGCGTTGATTTTCGCGGAATTTACCAATTTGGGAAGACTCGGCTAAATTGCTTTGTCCATTCGATGCAGCAGCAGCTGGATTGAAATCTTTACCGGTGAGAGCCTTGTATTCAGCGCTAAATGTCGCGAGGTCGTTGGAATGCGCAGCCGCATCCAACTTAGCAAGTTCAGCCGATACTTGGGACAGTCTATGTTCGTATGCATCGGAACCTTGATCTGATTTAAAAAGATTCTTGCCAAAATCCCAAATGCTGCCAATCACCCCTTCCTTATGCACCTCTCCATCTACAACTTGTTGGTTATGTTGATGTTCTGCTCTTAATTGGGTCGCTATAGCTACGAGATCCGGACCGGGAGGAGGTGGTGGTGCGGTTGTTGTTGTTGTTGTTGCTGCCGGAGCACCGCTTGCATCGGCACCTGGTGTACTTGCTGCTGGAGCACCGCTTGCATCTGCACCTGGTGTACTTGCTGCCGGAGCACCGGTTGCATCTGCACCGGGTGTACTTGCTGCCGGAGCACCGCTTGCATCTGCACC
>CAJCIF010000049.1 GCA_903970355.1 Actinomycetota bacterium | reverse complement strand
CCAGACATCGACACCGCCTACCATCCATCGGGCAACGTTCATGTCGTAGTCTTCAAGAAAAACAAAGCGACGTTTTACGTCTTTACGGCGCGAGAAGTGCACTATTTGCCGAATCAGTTCTTTGGCAGGAGTGTCTTCCGGGTGCGCTTTACCGGCAATAATTATTTGAACGGGTTGTTCCTTATTGGCAAGAATTGATGCCAGTCTTTCTACATCACGCAAAAGCAAAGTGGCTCGTTTATAAGTGGCGACGCGGCGTGCAAAGCCAATCGTCAAAATATTTGGATCCAGCACTTCCATGCCTTCCTTTACTTCAGAAGGCAAAGCGCCCTTTTGTTCAAGCTGCAGTTTGACCCGTGATCGGCAGAAAGTAACAAGACGTTGTCGGCGTCGTTCGTGAATGCGCCACAACTCTTCATCTGGAATTTCTTCAACTCGTTGCCAGGATTTTTCGTCTGCGATATCTTCAAACCATTTGGATCCCAAATAGCGATCGAAGAGATCCGACATTTCCTCGGAGATCCAGGAGCGTGTGTGGACGCCATTCGTAATGTGAGAAATGGGAATTTCATTTTCAGGTACGTTTGGCCAGGCGGAGCTGAACAACTTTCTCGACACTTCACCATGTATGCGGCTGACAGCATTGGTGCGTGAGGAGAGATTTATAGCAAGCATTGCCATGCTGAAAGGTTCATAGGTATCGTTGGGATTAGCGCGTCCCAACCCCAGAAACTCATCGCGGTTTAAGCCGAGTTCTCGATAGTAGTCTGTCCAATAACGGTCCATCAAGTCTGGCGAAAATTTGTCTATGCCGGCTGGAACAGCAGTGTGTGTTGTAAATACTTGTCCGGCTGCGGCCACTTCGCGTGCTTCACCAAAGCTCAAATTATTTGAGTGCATGAGCAAACGAATACGTTCAAGTGAAAGGAATGCAGAATGTCCTTCATTCATATGGCAAACGGTTGGTTTGATGCCGAGAGCTTCCAGGGCTTTCATGCCACCAATGCCGAGAATGATTTCCTGCTTCATGCGCAGATCTGAATCACCGTGATAGAGAGCATCGGTAATATCTTCATCCTGCTTTTGGTTTTTCGGCACATTGGTATCGAGCAGGTAGAGAGGGATGCGCCCTACTTGTGCTTTCCAGATCTGGGCGTAAACTTTGCGACCAGGAAAATCGACGTGTATCAAAACAGGGTTGCCGTCTTTTTCTCGCACCGGCAAAATCGGCAGGTTGTAGAAATCATTCATTGGATAGCGTTCTTGTTGCCAACCATCCTGATTGAGATACTGCCTGAAATATCCTTCCTGATAGACAATGCCGATGCCAACCATTGGTACGCCCAGTTCGGAAGCCGCTTTTATGTGGTCTCCGGCGAGAATTCCCAGGCCTCCGGAATAAATTGGAAGCGCCTCAGATAAACCAAATTCGGCTGAGAAATAAGCAATGGTTTGCGTAGACTTTTGATGGTGCTTGTCATACCAGGTGCTATCTTTTCTTAAGTACTCCGTATGCCTTTGGTAGATGCGTTCGAGGTGAGTAAGGAAGCCGGCATCACTGGCTGCGGCATTCAACTTCTCTTGCGAGATGATGCCCAGCATCAAGACCGGATTGTGCCCGGAAGTTTCCCAGAGTTCTCGGTCCAACCGTCTGAATAAATTGATGGTCTGGTGATCCCAACTCCAACGAAGGTTGTAAGCAAGCTCTCGAATAGGTTCGAGTTCGGGTGGGAGAAATGGGATAACTTCGACATCTCGGATTGGTTTCAATTCTGGGCTCCTAGGTTAAAAACAAAGCACTGGCTTAAGCAGACAAAGTTGTCATAGGCATGCAAGTTGCCTTGTATGCTACAACCTCAAGGCTTCTCGACAAATATCTGTTGCCAAGGTAGTAGGATGTCCTCTCAGAGGACATCGATATGGTACCACTGATTGATAGTCCGGCGGCACTGTCAGCCAATCTGCTGATGGGATGGGTGCGATAAACTTTATCGGAGTCCAAATGATTTTACGAATTAGCGAAGCGGTGCGTCTTGTTGCGCTCGCTATATTATTTGGTGGTTCTGCCGCAATTACATTTGCGGCCATAACGTTAGTGCGTGCGGCTGAGAGTCATGGCGTGCCTGTGAGAGAGGCTGCTCAAGCCAATGCGCCGGTATTCATTGCTTATAGTAAAGTTGCCCTTGTTGCCAGCGTGATTCTGGTAATGACTGAGATCACTAACTTTTCGATGCACCACAAGTCTGGTTCCAAGCAACTTGTTCGTTACGGAATTTCGTTCTTGTGCTTTTTGTGCACTGCGATTTTTTCTCTCGTAATCACTCCCAGCATGGAAAATCTCCTGCCTTCGATCAAAACAGATGAGGCTGCCCATGCGCAATTTCAACGTTTGCACGAACAGTCACGAATCGTATTTGGTGGCACAATTTTATTTGCACTGGTTGGTCTTGTTTATCCCGCTTCTGCAAAACAAGCAAAATCAGCTGAGTGATTTAAGTTCGTCAATCTTTGCCAGAATGTCGTTGCCTTCAAGACGCAGACGCACATCCCAATAATAGTAAGCATAGGACACAATTTGAATTACCGTCACTATGGTGGCCAAAAGAGCTTCCCAGACATGGCCAACAGCCTGTGCAACTAGAACGCCGCCTTGCGGCAAAGTGTGAGTGATATCAACGTGTTGAGCCATTTTTAATTCGTTTACCACATATCCAATCAATCCCACTGGCAGTTCTCCAGCCAGAATTAACATCAATACTGTGGCAAATACTACGCATACAAAAGAACCACCCCGCCACAGGTAAGGCCACATGAGCGACCAGGTTCGTGGCCAAATAGCTGAAAATGAAAGCGTCTCGCAACTTAAAACTGCAAAAGCCAGTGTTCCCAAAAGTGCAAACCACGAAGCACTGAAGGTAAGCGCCAGTCCGATCAAAGCAAGCAAAATGGTCGATATCACAAAGTAGAAGTTTGCTCCCTTGAATCCTATGATGGTCGCTGCTGCTAAAGCAAACCAACCTAGAATGATGGCAAACCATATAGCCGTAAGGAAAAGGTGAACAATAAATGCCAGCCACTTTTTCTGATCGGCAATTTTGTAAGCCTCTGAATAGGTAAGCGGCGCAAGCACGATCATGCGCATGACGGCCACTCGTCTTACGGTTTCGATAAAAAATGCAGTTAGAAAAACCGCAAGGCAAGCTATCAAGCCTGCTAAGAGCTCATAAATATGGGCAATTCCGACGCCGGTTTCAAAAGCTTTGATGATCCAGCCAAGTACCCAACCTAACGCCAGCATGGAAATATTTTCCAGGATGCATGGAATAGCAAAGATACGAAAGAAGAAGGCGTAGTGTAGGCGTAGCAGGCGAGCTGCTTTGCTGACAATGTCACCAAGGGTTAAGGGATGGGAAGGGGGAAGTTCAAACAAAACTCTAACCTGTAGCTTTGCCAGTATAATAGCGATCTTTATCGCCCGGCCGACTATGCCGGATAAACTCGCCTCGGTGATCAGCGTGAACAACAAGATGTTCAATAAGCGAACTTATCTTGATCCAATCCATCAAGACATTATTCTGGATCGCGAAAAACCGGGCGAAGGTTTAATAGTCGATTTAATCGATACGCCTGAATTTCAGCGCATGAGAAGAATAAGACAACTGGAGTTGTCTTCCTACATTTTCCAGGGTGCTGAGAACTCGCGTTTTACGCATTCGGTGGGCGTAATGCATATTGCGCACCGTCTCTACAACATTCTTTCTGAGAGAACACCGGAACTTGTAGACAAGAAAGGATTAGTGCTGGCTTCAGCACTTTTGCACGATATCGGTCACGGCCCTCTCAGCCATCTCACCGAAAAAATTCTTGGCTATCATCATGAAGAATGGTCTTGCCGCATTATTGAAGGACCGACAAAAGTAAACGAAGTTCTGAGGAGTTACGATAAAGACTTACCGCAAAATGTAGTGCGGGTTCTGCGTAAAACCTATGTTCCGAGCTTCGTTACGCATATGGTTTCGAGCCAGCTAGATTGCGATCGATTCGACTACCTTCTGCGCGACAGCTACATGACGGGCACATCTTATGGTCTCTTTGCTTTGCAGAGAGTGTTGAGCTCTATGGAAGTTGATGTGGATGAAGACCGCATAATTGTTGTTGGCGAAAAGGGACAAGCTGCAGTTGAAGACTATCTCTTCGCTCGTTATTCAATGTATGCACAGGTCTATTATCACAAAAAGAATCTTGCCGTTCGTGCCTTAGTACGCAAGTTACTAAGGCGTGCCAAAGACATCATCACCGCCGGTAGTGAACGTGATTTATTCTGTGATGAAGCGATTCGTAAATGGCTCTTCAGTGAAACACTTACCACCGAAGAATATTTGTATATGGATGATGTTGTTCTGCTTTTTCACTTCAAGCAATGGGAAAAGTCCAAAGACAAGGTGTTGGCTGATTTGGCCTCCAGACTAATGAACAGGCAGTTATTTCGTATCTCTCGTTTGCCGGAGAATGAGACTTTACGAAGCAATATTGAGGAGCGTGTTCGAAAACTGGCGAAAGCTGAGAATTTCGACCCAGACTACTATGTAACCTATGAGTCAACCGGATTTAGACCATATGATTACTATCATCCTGACTCAGACAATGCGCAAACTAATATTATGGTTAAAACCGAGAGTGGCGAGATCGAAGAGTTATCGCAGCTTTCCGTCACCGTGGATTCGCTCGTAAGGGGCAATTTTGCTAGCCATTGGTTGGTTTATCCTGCCGAAATAGCCGACATGGTAGAAAGAGATCTAGTAACTGTTTGATTTGCAAACGCTGTTCGGAGACTAATTGATGTTTGATTCACTAACGGATCGATTCCAAAACGCGCTCAAGACAATCCGAGGCGATGACAAACTAACGCCTGAGAATATCGAAGACGCCATTCGCGAAGTGCGCAAGTCTCTGTTGGAAGCAGACGTGAGCTTGAAAGTGGTGAAGCTTTTCATCTCACGCGTTCGTCAAAAGGCGCTCGACACAGAAGTAATCAATTCAATTTCTCCCGGACAACAATTTATAAAAGTTGTGAACGATGAACTTGTCACCATATTAGGTGGCGAAAATGTACCGCTCAATCTAACGGGCGAACCCTGCGTAATTATGTTGCTTGGTTTGCAGGGCTCCGGCAAAACAACAGCATCAGGCAAACTGGCACTCAAGTTGAAGAAGGAAGGACATAAGCCTCTTCTTGTTGCCTGCGATATTCAACGTCCTGCTGCCATTTCACAACTGCAAACTCTGGGCAAACAAATTGACGTGCCTGTTTTCACAAAAGCTGGTGCGGAAGTTTTCGAGATAGGCGGTGAGGCCATAGAAGAGGCGAAGAAACTGGGATTGAGCCCGGTCATTTTCGACACCGCTGGTCGGTTGCAAATAGACACAGACTTAATGGCTGAAGTTTTGCTCTTGGACCGCGCCTTTGAACCAGCGGAAAAACTTCTTGTTGTTGACGCTATGACCGGTCAGGAAGCGGTGCATGTTGCTGAAACGTTCAATACACAACTTGACGTCTCAGGCATTATCCTCACGAAAATAGACGGTGATGCCAGAGGTGGTGCGGCGCTCTCCGTTCGAGAAGCGGTTGGCAAGCCAGTCAAGTTTATTTCGACAGGTGAAAAGCTCGAAGCTCTTGAGTCTTTCTATCCTGATCGCATGGCAAGTCGAATTCTGGGCATGGGCGACGTCGTCACCCTCGTTGAGAAAGCCCAGGAAAGCATCGATCAAAATGAAGCCGAGCGGCTTACTAAACAAATGTTGCAGGGTGAGTTCACTCTCGACATGTTTATCAAGGCGCAAAAAATGTTGCGAAAGATGGGACCAATGGGCGACATCATGAAGATGATGGGCATTGGTGGCATGCTCGGTATCAATTCCGAACAGCAAGACACGATCGCCAATCAGGGCGAGACATTGCTCAATCAATACGAATGCGCCTGTAACTCTATGACCGAATTCGAACGCAGCTATCCGGAAAAAATCGATTTCAGCCGTCGGCGCCGTATTGCTCGGGGATCGGGCTTGCCCGAAGGTGAAGTTGCGCAAATGTTAAAAGCTTTTGAGCAAATGCGTGCCATGTTCTCCCAAATGCGCCAGATGATGGGCCCAATGGCTGGCGCCATGTTCGGCGGAGGTATGCCTGGCATGCCTGCCGGCGGCGGCAATCCCTTCGGAGGTGGAGGACTAGGAGGACTATTCGGTGGTGGAATGCCAGGAGCCGGA
>CAJCIF010000048.1 GCA_903970355.1 Actinomycetota bacterium | reverse complement strand
GAACAAAGCACTCGAACAAGTACGAGCCGCAAGAAAAATCGGTGCTTCACTAGAGGCGCAAGTTGACCTCACCATAGAAGATGCTGCTCTTCGTTCGAAAGTTGAATCTTTGGGCGATGAACTCGCCGCATTTTTCATCACTTCACAAGCAACGGTCAACAAAAATCCAGCTGGTGAAGTGCTCTCCGAAATAACCGAAGAAGGAATCACCGCAAAAGTCCGACTGGCGGCCGGCAAAAAGTGCGTACGCTGTTGGAAATATCTTGAATCCGTAGGCACCAATAAAGAGCATCCCGAACTTTGCAGCCCGTGCGTGGAAGCTGTTACGAGCTAACCATATGGTGTGATTTGGCTGCTGCTTCTTGAATGGAAATCACAAATGCCAAGATCGGATCTCACGGTGAACTATCAGAGCCGGACTCTTGCTGTAGGCACGGCGGCAAGAGCGATCGGTTCAGCAATTCTATGTGTAGCACTGCCTGCATTCCTTTTGTCCATCATCTTTCCTGGTGGACGCGGACTAATATTTCTAGCAATACATGCTCTCAATATTGGATCGAAAGCATTTCAAGGCGGCGATGTTGTTGTCATACTTATCCTCCTCTTGTTTCTAGTGTTTGCTTTTTGGCGTGCAGTCGCTCAGATGTTTGCTACTTCTGTCATACGCATTACACCCGATGCAATTCAGTTACCGCAAGCCTTTCTCTTTTCCACAAAAGGCAGACGCCAAAGGCTCTGGTCCGACATCAGCAATGTAAGCCTGAGCGGAACTGAGGACATTCGCACCGGGCAACTTACGATTTTTTTTAAATCTGGTGGCTATGCCGCTATTAATCTCAAGAAGATTGAGAAGGCACAGCTGGAGCAGCTTTTGCTCGCAATAGAGATGCGTTCATCCAATGCAAGCCAGGATCCTAATCTGGAACTTTTGCTAGACATATTGCACGATGAAAAGGAAACGAAAGGAGAATTGAGCTATACACATCTGTGGGAAACCGATATGAATCGACGCTTTTCACAAGTTGCATTTGTTCCTCTAGAACCACAGCAAACTTTGCAAAATGGCAAATTGAAAGTTCTTTCCCAACTGGCATTCGGTGGCTTATCGGCCATATATTTAGCTGAAAATCTGCAGAAAGAACGATTTATCTTAAAGGAAGCTGCCATCCCTAAGGGAGCCAATCCTGCGCTCATAGAAAAAGCGGAAGAAATGCTGCGCACAGAAGCATCGGTTCTTATGCAGCTTTCACATTCACAAATTGTCCGGATGAAAGACTTTTTTATTGAAGAAAACAAAGCATATCTTGTGCTGGATTTTGTACCCGGTGAAAATCTGCGACAACTTGTCTGTCGTGCAGGCCCTGTCGATTCAGCAACCGCATGTGATTGGGCATGCCAAGTTTGTGAGATTCTCGAATATCTGCATAATCAAGTCCCACCTATCGTTCATCGAGACATATCGCCAGATAACCTCATAGTTAACAGCGCAGGCAAAATTATGCTGATCGATTTTGGTACAGCTCATGAATATCTGGTAACGGCGACTGGAACATCCGTTGGCAAACAATGCTACGTTTCTCCCGAACAATTTAAAGGGAAGGCCAGGCGGCAGAGCGATATCTATTCGCTTGGTGCGACAGTATATTTTATTCTTACCGGTCAAGATCCCGAACCGCTTTTTGAGGCACACCCCAACGTCCTCAATACCACCATCTCGCCGGAGCTTGATGAATTGGTTGCTGAATGTATGCGGTTAGAATGGAAAGAAAGAATTCAATCGGCAGAATCTGCAAAAGAACACTTTAATCGTTTAAGCCAAGAAAGGCGCATCATGAACTCAGATGGCCAAGAGATCTCAGATAAGCTCCAAATTACGGAGTAAAACAAATGATTGATCATCCGAGCGAAACTCCAGAAGATTTCCGCGAAGATACTATCAAGTTTATTGTGCAGGAATCTTTAGATGGAGTTGCCTGGCGAACCATTTATCAAACACGGATGAACAACTGGGATATTTCAGTTGAAGAAGTCGAAGAAGCCATCAAAAAAAGGCTAAGCAAAACGCCTGGGCAGATCAAACTTTTATATGCAAATGCCGAACCCGAAACTCTGGCACAGTCGATTGAATTGATCCCTGTCGCCCAAGTGAAGATGTTGCCCAGAACATGGTGGAGCGGGATTGCTGTTGCAGCAACAGGTTTGTTCGTTTTTCCCTTATTACTATGGGTTGGATTTTTAGCAGTGCAAACATCTCCACTTTTACTTAATTTGCTTCAGGCCTTCATGGCATGCTTGGTAACCATATTCGCCTTTTTAGTGAGCCTTAAGACCCTTAGCTATTACTTCATAGTGAGCTTATTACCGTTCACTGTGCGGATTATCCACCGCCGGTTTGCTAAACCACCCACTCATGTCATTATTGGAGATGCCGGTTTGTTAGCAGTGAACGCCACTACAGACGAAATGAAAGGAGCTTTTGGAAGAAAGCTATTAGAGATAGCCCAGAAGCCGAATTTAGCGGCTAAAACTCATCAGATGACCGCAGTTGACGCAGTGGAATGGCGTTATCTGGACAAAGTTTACCTCGACACCAAGCGTGAAGCGAAGATCAAAGGCGTAGTCTGTTTTGAGTCTGTGGGCGCTCATAAAGCGAGACTCATCGTAAAAATTACGTTGGGTGATGTTCTTACGACTGAATTGAGGCAGAATTTACTCACGGCACTCAAAGAACGATCTCCGAATGCTTTTTTGGATCCGGCAGTCTATGCGTTGCTTGAATCAGCTCCGGACCTTGGTTACACCGAACTTTGGATTTCTGCTCTTTCTGCCGTACCGGCTCGCAAAAACCTGATAGCCCTTGCAAGTGATGTAACGCTCAACGACGGAAAATACAAAATCGGTGCGGAAATTGGTAGTGGAGGACAAGGTACGGTTTATCTTGCTCATACTCTGCAACCAGGCACTGACACTCCCGGTGAAGAGATTGTTATCAAAGAATATATTCTTCCCATTCACGTTACACGGGCGACAAGAAAACAGGCAATCGAATCGCTCGAAAACGAAGTAAATCTACTCAAAAAGCTGGATGATCCACATATCGTCAAGTTGATTGATTTCTTCGTAGATGATCATCGCGGTTATTTGGTTTTCGAATATGTGCGGGGAGAAAATCTTCGTGCCTTTGTGGAAAAAAAGGGACCAATGGGCGAAGAAAAAGTTCGCGAGCTAGCATTGGAAATGTGTACCATTCTGAGCTACTTGCATTCTCAAAATCCGCCGCTTATTCACAGAGATTTCACACCAGATAATCTAATGCTTGCTCCTGATGGGCATCTCAAACTGATTGACTTTAACGTTGCTCAACCAGTAAGTAACATGATGTCGGCCAATGTTGTCGGCAAGAGATCATACATGGCACCGGAGCAACTGAGAGGCAAACCGGTGATCCAAACCGACATTTATGCTTTCGGTGCCACGCTCTATTTTTTACTCACCGGTGTGGAACCCGAACCACTAAGTGTCCTGCACCCAAAAGAATCGAATGTTTCAGTATCCTCATCTCTCGATGCCATAGTGGCAAAATGCACTCAACTAACAACCGAAGCTAGATACAGCTCAACTGCACTAATAGCCGATGCGATAAATGATGCTATTCATTCAAACACATAGTCTTCACGTTGATAGACTTCGGCAAAGCCAATTTTCTCGTACATGGATACTGCCATATCACGAGCATAGAGCGATACGGGAACTGAGTGCTTTCTGAATATGTCGTCGATGGCCGCTTCCATGATTCTTCTGGCAAACCCACGACCACGAAATTCCGATATCGTGCTAACACCATTAATCATGCCGACACCACTATCTACAAAGTAGTATGCACAACTTACCGGTTGTTCCTTGTAATATCCCAAGAGATAACTTTCCTTTTGAGAATTGAGCCTCGAACCAAAATACGATTCTAAGAATACGGATATCTCTTCATTCGGACAATAAGGTTCATTGAAAGGCACCATAAATTCGCTCATTCTTTTTACGTTATCTACTTTTACGACCTTGAATTTATCATTTATAGATTCGCTCTCTATGGGCGTTCTTAAAACCATTGCC
Source organism: Actinomycetota bacterium (assembly GCA_903970355.1). Lineage (GTDB taxonomy): Bacteria > Cyanobacteriota > Vampirovibrionia > Obscuribacterales > Obscuribacteraceae > CAJCIF01. Next base: position 919 of record CAJCIF010000048.1, on the reverse strand, counting down.
TTTGTGCGATTTACACAAGCTGGTGCAGCTGATTCCAATAATTTCCTCACCGTCTCAGCTTCAACAGTAAGCACGCCAAGGCGCCAAGACATCATGTCTCGATTCACGTATTTAGCTATCGTCTTTTCCATTCTCTCCGGAAGAGTCGGCGAGCTACCATCTGCGCGCAAAACGCCGTTGAACCAGGTAGTAGGAAAGTTAGACGAAACTTCTGTGAGCACGCTATCTTCATCGAAAACGACACCCATATAGTTGTGCATGGGCCGATATTCGTTTATGTAATTGCTTTCGATCTGTTTTGCTAACTCAGCATCGTTCATGCAATTTCCCTGCAAATTGCTCAGTATACATCGATTAAAGTCCCTGCCACCTACGGACAACTCATTGGGGGTTTCCCGATTGCCACTGCGCCAGACTGACGTGTACCATTTGATGTGCCTTTGAATTTAAACGTCTATGCCGTCCTTTTTTAAATTTCGCGCCCTCACAACGATCGTCCTGGTCAATATTCTGCTGTTCGTTGGGATGGCTATTTCCGGTGGCATGAAAGTTCTCATTCTGCCTTCCTCTCAAACACTATTGAATTTTGGCGCCAGTTCAGCAGCCGCAACAGTCCTATCTTCGCAATATTGGCGCATAGTTTCATATGCCTTCGTGCATGTAGGTCTGATCCATCTCGGTCTAAACATGTATGTTCTCCTGGATGCCGGTCGAGAAGTTGAAAAACTATATGGCGCTGTCAAGTTTGTGGTTATCTATTTGTGTGCTGCAATTGCCGGTGCTCTTGCAAGCCTACTCGTAAATCCAACTTTGATCAGTGCAGGAGCCTCTGGTGCAATATTCGGATTGTTCGGAGCAATGTTTGCAATTGCATGGAGACGTCACAACCTTTTTCCAAAGGGCTTTTTGCTGTTACATG
>CAJCIF010000047.1 GCA_903970355.1 Actinomycetota bacterium | reverse complement strand
CCCCGCCACGGTGAACGCAACGGCCGTTGTTGGGTGTGCGTGAACAACTGCGTTAATATCTTCTCTCATCTGGTACGCGATGAGATGCATCTTAAGCTCGGTGGATGGTCTACCCGGTCCTATGGGGTTTCCGTCCAAATCAGTTAGGACCAGGTCAGCGGCGGAAATGCGGTCCTTGCAAGTGCTTCGGGGTGTTGTGAGCACTGTTCCTTTATCGATTCTTATACTGAAATTACCTTCAAGACCACAAATGTAGCCCCGCTCATATGTCTTACGGCATACGTCTATTATGGTATTCCGCGCAACTTCTACATACTCTTCGGTCTGCATAACCGCCCCAGTGTTAATAAAAGAGTTTCAATGAAGCCGAAAGGTTGGCTGAAAGCTATCATATCCGGTAGACTACACTCCGCAACAGGCACAGTTCACTCCATTTTTCTACGAGGCCCTAGTTAGCTTGTCTTTTCGCCAGCAAGAAGCGCCTCCCGGAGTGAGGACTGGGTCTGAGGGAGTCACCAGTTCTAGCATGCGCTGTCCACAATGTACTAATAGAAATTCCGTCGCCGCAAAAGTTTGCAGCGAGTGTGGCGCCACGTTGCCACGTAAGCCCGTTCCAACGGAAATTAAGTTTGGACTGGGATTTGCCGCCGCTGTTCTCATTTTGATTGGCATTGCCTTAGCCTTCATACCGCGCTTGAACGATCCACAAATTGCTTTGGCAAATGCCGGTAAAGCGCTCGCCAACGGCCCGAAATCTAAATCGGACGCAAACCAACTCACAACGGATTTCGATAAAGCCGTTACTACCTATCTCGAAAAGCAAGGCAACCTTTCTGCAAAGGACCTCGCCAAGAAACTGCAGGCTGCTTTGCCTGGATCATTGTTTGAAGTAAATGCTTTTGACCTGCCACGAAATTTGAAGTTGGTAGAAATTGATCAGGGCTTGCGTGCGTTTGATTACGCTCTCTTTCAGAATGAGAAAGAAACAAAAATCATTCCGATTCCAGGCTTCGAAGTATTCGATGTCGGCACAGATATAAGTGATTCATCGGGCCCGGTATTAGTACTGGTAGGACACAGCGCCGGTCAACCGCCGCACAAACCACAAGTAAAAGTATTAGCGATAATGCCAGGCACATTGAAAGATTTGTCTGAACACGCTGTTCCGAAAATTAACGGTGAGGGCACTGCCAATCTCGCATCTAATAAGAAGGATGTTGTCGCGAACATTTCGCTTTTGTCTCTTGCGCAAAACGACAAACTGTTTGACATAAAGCCGGGTGAAAATTTTGTTGTACCTGATGAAAACATTCCCGTTAATTTAGTTTGGAAAGATGGGCGCTATACAGCCAGCAAGCAACCAGGCATCGGACAGCTTTCCTCTATTTGTAAGATTGCGCGTTGGGCGAACAACGAAATAAACGTTCCTGGTTATAGTGCATTGTTGAATCGCGATTCATTGAAAATACAGAAGAAAATCAATGCCAATCGGGCCAGCACCGCTCCTGGTACCACTGCTTATGTCGTCAAAGCGACAGATGCAACACCATCAAAACTCGGTGGTCCGAAAATTGCTTATCTCATGCAAAATTCTCTGCAAGCTATAAAGGTAGAGTTGGCGAAAGGTAAATCTGCAAATGGCTATATAGTTTCCGCGTTGGAATTGAAACTACCTGAAACAGTTGCTGCAGCGACTCCTACTACCGAAACAACAAGCACTGCAACAGACACTTCAACAGCAGAAGCAACAACAGCCGCCAATGCGGAAGCTGAAATGAAAAAAGCAATTGCAATTGCTGAACCAAGTGTCAAACCAACTGAAAAGACGACATCGGACAACACCGAACATACCCCTGCAAAAATCACGGTAAAAGAAACGCCGGACGTTCCGGAGAAAACTCCTGAAGCTACAACCGAAACGACTTCGGAATCTACATCGACAACGGAATCGTCAACCGGTGCCCAACTGTTTCCAGCATCAGGCAAAATCAAATTGCGCAGCGGACCAAGCACTGATTTCAAGCCAATAACTGAATTAGAAGAAACCACCCCGATCACAGTCTTGGGCAAGAAAGACGGCTGGTATAAAGTAAGCGCCGCCGGCAAGGAAGGCTACGTTTATGGTGGCTTGGTTAAATCCAAGACCGCTGACGCTTTCACAACCGCCACCATCAAGAAATCCAAAACAGTAATGGACAGCAACCACCACCAGCTCTCCACCACACACGTTGGTGACCACGTAGTTGTTATCGGTGGAATTCAAAACGACAAATACAAAGTCCAACTAGCCAATGGCAAGATTGGCTATGTTGATAAAGATGCAATCGACGTAGCCGTGGAAGCTCCACAGCTTGTTCCTTAATTAGGAAATGATTGATTACTCCATGTGGCACGGTGAATACTTCGTAGGCTGGGGCACACTAGCCCTGATTACCGCCGGAATAGCCCAAGGGAAGAACCGGAGCGGTCTCATATGGTTCTTGTGGTCGAGCATCGGCGGCCCGATTGCCCTGTTTGTTCTACTACTCTTGAAGAAGGGTTGAGAACCGAACAATTCGACGTATTGCCCCGTAGGGGCGGCGTAGGGGCGGCTTTAGCCGCCCGTGTTTTTCGCATTATCCCTGACAACCCCACATTTCCTCTCATGCTATATTTACTTACGAACGGGACGTAGCGCAGCTTGGTAGCGCGGTTGCTTTGGGAGCAATAGGTCGCAGGTTCAAATCCTGTCGTCCCGATTTTTTTTCTGAGTGTTCGGCCGTGAAACATATAACAGATCGTTCCGGAGAGAACGGTCACACTTTTTGCCTTTTCAAAACCCAAAATTTTCGGGTTTTGCCTATTTTTTTCCAGCAATCCTGAACAGATAATGGCTTTCAAATGGTGATGGCCATCTTTGTTCGTTTTCTGAAGGAGACTATCAGGCAATGGAACCAGTTTCGGTGATTCACGACACTCTTTGGGAAGAGGCGATATGGACCGGCGTAGCCTACGATAGCGATCATAATATGTTGCCCTTGCTCGTTCCCATATACGAATATGTGGAAGCTACGGAAAAACTATTTGAACTTCTGGTAGAAGACATAGGCATTGAAGACCCGAATGAACGATTACGTGTCAGTATTATATTTGGTGTCGACCAAAGTTCACCGGACGTTTATCGCGTCCTGTTTTGTGACAATGCCGAAAATATAAGCGGTAACTTCAGGGCTCGAATTTTTCAATGCTCTAAAAACAGTAGTGATGACCTGGAGAACTTCATTGCAAAATTTGAAAGAACGGGAAAGTTTGCAGTTCTGCCGGCAGCGATAACAGAGGAAGGTTCTGCCACAACGATAAAAACACACATAGTAAAGACTCAATTGTTCGTCAAAGATGCTTGGCAAATCGGAACAACCGACCTTGATGCGTATGCAATTAGGAAAGGGGATAACCCAGTTATTCCGTCGTCTGAAACGAACGCACCCGTGACTGAGCTACTAAAACTCTTGAACGAAGAGTCTTGGTTTAAAGAACGAACGCCTTCTCAAACGAGCAGCTAGTTAGGCTTAGGAATGCATCCGGAAATCAAGCCGGCCAGAACCTTAAGAAATGCGTATTAATCAGGCTTGGACAAGTTGCCAAGTAGTAATTTATTTGGTAATTTCCTTCGTTTACCAAGTAGGTCAAAAATGTTTCCGATTTCGGACGATGCGCCACTAAAACGTTTCCCAGACGTTACTTACGCACTTCTCTTCATCATGGCACTTGTCTTTCTTTACGAAGTCAATCTTCCAAAAGATCAGGTGCAAACTTTCGTTCAAACCTGGGGGTTCACAGCCGATCGAGTTTTCGGGCACTTCGAACCACTCGCTCTAGTCACTCTGGTTACTTCCATTTTTCTACACGGCGGTTGGCTTCACCTGATCGGCAACGGCTGGATGCTTTATCTATTTGGCGACAACGTCGAAGACAGATTGGGCCGCTTTGCTTACATAGTTTTCTTTATCACTTGCGGTGTCGTTGCGAATGTGGTGCACGGATTATTTGGCGGAGATCCAACTCAAGTAGCAATCGGTGCCAGTGGCGCCATAGCTGGTGTAATGGGTGCGTACATGATTATGTTTCCAGATGCGCAGGTCAATATTGCCCTCATTGGACGTGGAATGGCTACCACATTTAAGGTACCCGCCTTGGGAGTAATGCTTTTCTGGTATGCATGCCAGATCGGCAGTGTATTCTTTTTCAGAATGCTCGAGCAGTACGCTGCATCTAGTTCATACGGACAGCACCACGCGCTGGCAACCAACCATGTTGCTTATTTCGCCCATATCGGTGGATTTTTGTGCGGGATAGTTCTTGGTTATTTACTTAGCCCGAAAAACCAAGAAGAAGATATGCTTCCACAGCCAGAAGTAACCAACTGGAAGCGCGTTCGTTAATCGATAGTCCCACCGTTAGTTTGGCGCGCATCATAATCGATACCACTAAGGCAAACGATTTAACTGGTGTTCCAATTCCGAAATTTGATTTTTTAGTTCTAGATTCCTGAGCTCGAGCTCTTTGGCCTTTTGCTGATTTAGAAATTCACCATATGTGATGAAGTTGTCGAAGGCAGGGCAGGGAGGTTGTGAGAGAGCTGCTCTAAGTTCACGATGCTCTTTTGCTACATAAAACCGGTTGATACGATCAAAGGAACAATATTCATAGCCATTTTTGAGCAATAGTGTTTCCCAGGGTTCATAGCTATCCACTAATGAGCCGGGTGCAATCGACTCCACGAGAATGATCCAGGGACGGAATATTGAAAGATCAAGCCCGTATAACGTTTCGTATTCATATCCCTCGACGTCAATTTTTAGAAAGTTGATTTCTGTCTTGAGATGCTCGTTCAGAATTTCACTAAGTGGTAACACTGGCACAGACCGTTCATGCACTGCATACCCTCGCTCACGATGTTCATTTGCGATTCTCTCAACAGCGGTTGAGAGGCAGGCATGATCAGCTATTTCAAAAAACATAAGAGAGCCTGAATCCGCTCCTGCAGCCACGTTTAAATTAACGTCTTCTGGACGATCGGCACAAAGTTTTCTGAAACCATTTTCTGCTGGCTCTATATTGATTCCTCTCCACCCTCGTTCGTAGAAGGCCTTAGTCACAGAATCAACTTCAGGATCTTCAGCTCCGACATCCACATAAAACCCGTGCGAAATATGTTTCAACGCACGATATAAGGCGACGTCTTCGTAGTTTTGTGCATAAGAGACAAAAGTCATCACATTACCCTTTCAATTGACATCCCTGATTTACTTCAGATGGTATCATCCAATTTCGTAGCAATTCGAGAGCTTAGTAAGGAATATTTTGCAAGTTTCCAGTGCGATATTGATTCTGTGGGCACTCTTGCCGTGCGTTGCAATCTATGTCGGTATGTACCAGCTAAAGAGCGCATTATGGGCATACGGACTGTATCACGGACTTGTCCTCGTACCGGCGATTATCTGGGGACGTTCCTTATGGCTTCCCTCGTTCAAGAAACCGACCCTCCGTGATTGTGGGCTGTTGTTCGTCGCCACAATTTTATTTAGTGCGATCGCCGTAGCGGCCTATGAAATATTCGGGACGGTAGTTTTGTCCAATGAGCGTGTGCCCTTGCTTTTGAAAGAACAAGGCATCGTTCGCAATTTGTTTATCTTCTTTGCCCTATATTCAACAATCATCAATCCATTGTTGGAAGAATTGTTTTGGCGCGGAGTGGTGCTAAATGCATTAGATAAAGCAGGCAGTCGGTTCAAATATTTTGGTATCATCTGGTCTTCGCTGCTTTATGCACTCTTCCACTATTTGATCTTTCGTCAGGTTTTATATCCCGGTTGGGCCGAGCTAGGCATCATGCTTCTTGCCGGTTTTGGTGCGTTGCTTGCACTAATCTATCGAAAAACCGGATCGATCATTACGACGGCAATGGTACATGGTCTTCTAACAGACCTGGCATGCGTGGTTTTGTTGCTCGATTATTTCAGAAAGTTTGGTATGCCTTAACAGGCTGTAGCAACCGATTCATATTGGTCCCTTCCCTATCGTGTTGCTCAGTTATAATCTGATGCACGCCATTTTCGCGCGAGGAGATACTATGCTTGATGATGAAAATTCTCAAATCTCTAGCATGGGCGAATACGTCGAGAGCTACAAGCGCCAAATATCTCAGCTGAAACGAGGAAAATCGAGCGGCATAACCCGTACTTTTGGAAAACCAATTCTGCCCGAAGAGATTTTATCTGCATACGAGGCAAAAGAAAATGGCGATGGCAATGAAGCTCGTGAAGCGATCGCCTCAGTGGCGAAATTCGCTGACTCGCTTCTAAATGATGAAGCCCTTGAGGACGGCGCTGTTGTTGCAACGTTCTTTCAGAACGGTCAGAAAATGTACTTGCTCTCAGACGAGAGCGTCGTAGCAGCCGCAGATTATGTACGAAATACGGAACAACCTCAACTAATTCAGCAAACAACCAGCAAAATGATGCCAGCTCTCTTGCCACCAGATACAGCACCACATATGCACGTCTGCACTGAGGGAGGTGACTGGTTGTGGGACATATTCTATGAGAATAGAGCTGTAACGGGAGTACAAGCAAACAACGGCATCCTTTTTCGTAAGATGGACAATGCCACGGTATTTGTGAAAGTAGATCCCCCTGGTCCAAGTGATAAATGTGCCAAACTCACTCTCCTCGATGGTTTTATTGCCGATCCTCGCACCGGCAACCTTTTCTGGCGCGAGCTGGGTGGTAAGAGCTCAGGCGCGTTCTTAAACAATGGGTGGCTAGTGCAGGACACAGGCAACAACGAATTCTACGTCACGGAAGCGGTTGGTACTGTTAGCGGTGCGGGCCAATGCACCCAAGTATTCAACCTACAACTCGACATGGAGCAAGGCGTGCTTTCCTTCGATACAAGCGATGGACGATCTGTGCAGATCAAGAGCCGCAGACTGACTTGAGATCGTCAATATGTTGGTGTTGCTGACTTATCCGCTTTAGACAAGTGCGTATACTCCACGCCGCTTAATCCCATTTGTCCGACGTCCACCGATCCATTGGTGTGATAATTGTACGAACGGCCTGTTCCATCCGTATACGAGAAATCTCCATTAGTTTGGTCGACTCGTATTTCGCTTCGAGTGCCGGTTAGGAAAGGTACATTCTTACTCAGACCGGTCGGATCAAATGCTAACGCCGTGTTTTCGCCGTTATGCTTGATAGTCCACTCGTCTTTATGGGCGCTTACGGGCCAATTTCCTAAACGGTCGAGCTCCCACTCCCCGCCGGAATCATGAATACGGACTGCGGTGGGCTGACCATCCTCGCTGCCCGTATAATCGTAGTTCATCCTGGTCACGGAACCATCTTTATTCCTTACGGCTGTTTGTGTGATCAGCTGGTCTGCGTTTCGGTAAACCGTAGAGCCGTCCAGCTTTTCGGTTACATTCTGGTTGTCTTCTGTTTTGTATGTTATTTCGAAATGGGAGTTTAGCGATGGTTTCTCGGCTAAACGGGTCACGGCACCCTTTTCGTCAGTCAATTGCCATTGTCCATTAGTCTGCGCGAAAATGCGCGCGCCACCATTATTGGGCAGCTCTTCGGTGATTTTCGATATTTGCTCAGATTGATCATATTCGATTTTCTTCTTTGTGCCGTTGGCATCCGAAAAGGTCGTATCCGTCGGGTGAGGGACGGCCGGAGGTGTCGCCTCTGCTTTCTCCTTAGAATGCGTATCGCCAGGAAGCTTAACTAGGGACAACCTGCCATCACTATCTTTCTTGAAGCCATAGTGGTTTCCTTGATCGTCGCTTACTTGATGCTCTTTGTCCATGGTGTAGTGGTTGCCCTGTCCATCCTGGAGCGAAATCGATTGTGTCTTTGGGTCGACATCTTTGACTGACAGATCTTTGAATGCACTTTTGAAAGCGTCGTTCAATATCTCAAGTTGGTGCTGCTTTGATGCCGCATCTGTGCCGTGGG
>CAJCIF010000046.1 GCA_903970355.1 Actinomycetota bacterium | reverse complement strand
CCTGTCTGCTTGATGTCGCAACATACATGGTCTATTGGGCTGACGGCGACTGGAGTATGCAGGGTGCAAGGAAGGCCGTTGCGTGCTGGCAGGAAAGTGTCATGACCATGCTGATGAGTGCTCTGGCGGTTTTGGAGTTCTTCCGGATGTTAATCCTACCTAGCCCGGATGACGCCCCGCAGGAGTGCTCGTTCTTTTTCTGGACGCAAGTGGGTCTTCTTTCCGGTCTCTTGCTATGCCTCGTCACAATGATTTTTGTTGTGACATACATCAAACCCTGTAACTCTGCAACGCACTAAGAGGAGATAAGCAATGGTTAGCCGATACTTTTGGTTTGCCATCGTCATGTACACATTGACGATGGCTCAACTGGACGCTTCGAAACTCGCTGTATCTGTCCGGGAACCGATCTGGGCGATCCTGAGCGTGCTGGTTGCTGTGATCGCAATCACTTGCGTTTGTTCTGTGCTTATCCAGCGCAATGAAATGCGAAACATCATGAACGAACTACAGTGTCCTCGTGTGTTGCGTCATCCCCAAGGGCAGCAGCAGAAACGCTCATGGGTGCGCGTCAAGTTGGTCGAACTCTCTATCATTGGTGGTTCTCTGGGAGTCCTGGTTGTACTCCTGGTATTTATGGGGCCATCGTATGTGGTGCTCTCCGTCTGGCATCTTTTCGTTGCCCTGTATCGGACGGCAAGCTGGACGGATTACCTCATGCTCGGTCTCACGTATGCGGTCGTCCTGTATTGTTTGCACGGATGCTTATCGCAACTGATCCAGCTACGACGAAGAAAACTGGTAAGGGTCCTTTAGGACTGCTTGCAGCGCAAGAGGGTTTGCTCTTTTCGGAGCGCCCTCTTGCCGCCGCAATTTCTATTTTGGTAGCTTATACGATATGTTTTAGTATATCCCGGGAAATGAAAATACAATTGAATTTGTGCAGTGCGAACAACCAAATCCCTAATCCAAGGAGAGACTCCGAAAGCCTAGGGATCTGGCTGTTTACAGCACCGCAAGAAAGCGCGGATCCTTTTACTTAAAAAGGACATTTTCTGCTTCCTCCTTGATTTCAGGCAATTTTTCGCTTCCGTTCTACCAGTCCGATCATTCGGGCTGGGCTGCCGGCAACTTTGGCGTACGATGAAACATTCTTTGTCACGACGCTACCGGCACCGATGATGGCACCGTCACCAATCGTGACTCCGGGCAAGATGCGTACACCTCCTCCAATCCATACATCTTTGCCGATCGTGACATTCATGGCCTGGCAATTGCGAACACCAACGCCACCACGTCTTTCGATCGGATCCTCAGGATGGGTGACCCCATAGATATGTACGTTAGGGCCAAGCTGGGTGTAGTCGCCAATTTCAATGCGTCCGCAATCAAGCAATACGCAATCAAAATTGATCCCAACCCGAACTCCGAGGAAAATGTTGCACCCATAGTCGCAACGAAATCCCGGTGCAACGTTAGTGCCTTCACCGATTGCTCCGAACAGGCGTTCGAGTACCGGTCTTGGATCCTCACCTGGCGGTGAGTTGTTTAATTCGTAGACTAAGCCGCGAGCTTTCTGCGCCATAGCAACCAGTTCAGGGTCACCTGGCCAGTAAAGTTCTCCGGCGTGCATACGATCCTTTTCGCTACGATCTTTCATTTCGAGTCTCCTCTTTAAGATGTGAATAAAAGCCTCAGCATTAGCCAAGGTGCACGAGTACTTAAGCTGCACGGAAAACTTCCCAAAGTAACTAATCAATACGCGAACTTGGACTAGCACCGAAGTGGTGACGCCGACTGGTGATCAATTGCACACAGAGGAGAGTTCTTGTTTGAGGTACTTAAGGGCGAATATTTCAGGGAAGCATGTATTAAGGTTATAAAGTGCCAACCAGGTGGATCAAGGCTCTGGCATATCTGTTACATCGAACAGCCCAAGCACAATTGATTCAGTTGGCCTAAGGCGCAAAACCTGCGTGTTATACTTCTCGCTCGACTTTTTAAATTCCTATTGCGAGCGGAAAGAGTGATGAAGACTGCCATCATCGTTCATGGCACTGCGGACCATGAAGAGTATTTTGATGAAAGTGTGCCGTCCAGTAGCAACCATCACTGGATTCCCTGGCTACAAAAGCAATTGATTGTGAGAGGAATCCACGCTCACACGCCGGAAATTCCTAGCGCGTGGAAACCTCACTACCCCTTCTGGCAATCAGAGTTTGAACGCTACGATTTGGATGACGGGACAATTCTTGTTGGGCACAGTTGTGGTGGTGGTTTCTTAACCCGATGGTTAAGCGAACATCCTCAAGTCAGGGTGGGGAAGGTTGTTTTAGTTGCACCGTGGCTTGATCCGGATCGCAGGAAAACAACAAATTTTTTCGATTTCGAAATCGATGCAAATATGGCTGAACGCACAAAAGGATTGACGATTTTCCACTCAGATAACGACATGAAAGAAGTTATAGACAGCGTGCACCATCTGCGCAAAGTGCTAAAAGGAATTGACTACCGGGAATTTCACAATTACGGTCATTTTTGCCTTGTGGACATGAAAACTACCGCGTTTCCGGAACTACTCGAAAGTGTGTTGACCGATCGTTAAGCACCACTAATGGTGGCGGCGCCGTTATGTCAGCATTGTTTCCAAATTTTTGCTTAACCAGTCGTTGTAGCCCGAACCCGAATTGTCTGTAACCGGATCCTGAGTTGTCTGAAATTGGATCCAGAATTGTCTGAAACGGATCCTGAATTGTCTGAAATTGGCGCTTATTTCAGTCACCGCCACCGGATATTAAAGTGCCCGCAATTGTCCTTATTCAGTCGTTTTTAGATCGCCCGAAATTTTCGCTTATTTCAGTCAACGTACAAAAGTGAGAATGACATTGCCAACCACGCCAGCTTAGCTTTACGCTTTCTTATAGTAATTCCTGAACCGAAAGAAAAATCCGGTTCGGGTGCAAACTATCGCACCCGAACCGAATGACCAAATCAGCTCTTGTCGTTGTCGGCTGCCGTTTTGAAGCTCGGTATCATGACCAGCAATCTATTGTCCAAGACCCCAGGCTGATCGACATCGATGTACCAGACATCGTGCAGCCAACCCCACCAGAAGGAGCGGTGGATTGTCGCCAGCACACCGCCGTTTATGGATTTCAGTGTGAAATCCGTGACACCGGCTTTAAGTCCTTCAGATTCAGCGATTTTCACGTCTGCTGCATTGTAGACGGCGTATTTGTTAGTGACACCAAATCCGAACGCAGAGGCGATCACCTCCTTGTGCAGAGATCCGATCACGTGTCCGGAACTGTCCTTGACGCGAATTTCTGTGCCCCAGCTAAAAGCGGACTTGCTTGCTGAAGCAACCTTATGTCCGGACTGATCGGAGAAGTCAAACCCTGTCGTGAGAGTGATTTGATCCCGGTGAAGGGAACCATAGCTCTTTCCATCGGCCAGAACATCAAGAAGCGTCGGCAATGGAAGATACTTGTGGGAAATTCGCTCGTTTACCTCGAAGTGCAGAGGCAAACCAGCGTCGATTGGTGCGGCCGGATAACCACCAAAAAAGAGGAAATATCCGGTAGCACCCAGGACCAGGAGCAGCAGCAATAGCCGCGGCGAAAACCGTTTTTGTCTTTTCATGATACTCCTTTCGATTGCGAATGATTTGCAAGGGTTCTAGGTTGCCACCACCTGTGCTATCGGACTAGAGTGCGTCGATCACCTCGACGGCCCAATCCTGCCAAGTTGCAACATCATCCACGTCCGGTCCAAACTGAGCTCCATAGGACAGTCCGGTCGGACGTTCGTGAATTAGCCTCTCGCCTTCTCTAATGCGGAAATTACCGCTGCGAGGGCCGGTGCGCAGAACTTCAACCGTATATTTGCCGTCGAGTTCTGCCGTCCAGACAACGTCGGGATTTTGTGAGTCGTTCATGATAGTCTCCTGTTTTAAAGATGCAAGCACTTCAGCCTGAGCTGAGATGCACGCGATTCCAGCACCAGAAACTGGTGTGGCAGGAGTAAGAGGAGAGGACTGGTTTGTCCCTCATCGGAAAATGTATAGCTTGTCAATGAATAAGCGTTTGGCTGCTTTTAAATTCGAATCAGGAATGAAGAACTGAACTGAGTCTGCACATTGTGATTGTCTGTTCTCAACAAAGTTGTGACTAAGAGCCAATTTTTTTGAGCACATTGACAATTTCAAATATCGCGCATTCGCGCTATAGAAATACGATCTCTTGCAGTTGGTGGTCTCTGACGAAGTGACCTAGTTCATTGTTTAGAAAAAGGGAGGTCCTGACCTTGCAGCTAGCAATGGCCAGGACCCCCTTATGTTTACCAGACCCATTTCTGGCTCTGGCGAATTCTGAGCGCATATTCGCGAATTTGGACAATAAAGACGGCACCGGCTTCAACGAGCTTGTGCGCTACATCGATTTGCGCCTGAATTTCCACCAATTCGACGATTTCACTGGTGTTTGAGAGTTCGTTCGCGGTCCTGCCGATAGCAATTTTCATAGTTCCATCGAGCATGCGGCCGGCTTGTTCGTAAAGGTTTTTCGCACCTTCGATCGATGCGATAACCTTTTGCTGATAAAGCAATACTTCAACAGCCGATTCGCGTTTCTTTTGATCAGTGCCATCCAGAGCGATACGCGCTTTTCTCACAACGCTATCGAGCGTGCTCAAAACCTGGCGATGCATTTTGAGAGACGCCAATTCCTCAGAGGCAAACCTCAGTAGTGCTGTTATTTCTTCGACTAATTTTTCACGAGTAGCATTCATATATTTTGTTTTATTGATTGTTTACTGCAGGTGTTTTCGGTCTGCACATCGAATCGATGTGGGTTTTCTGTTTTTGTTCTTATAGGTGTGATGTGGATTTGTTTGCTTATGTTTTTTCTACTACCGGTAGAAAGAGTGAAATGTGATGATCGACCATGGCACAAAATTCCTCCGCGAGCCTAGTTTCATTGCGGAGTGATAAAGCTAATCAAGAGGATTGAATTGGCAATGCTTGTTCTGCCTTCTCCTGATGAAGTGGTGGCTACAGTCCAGCTATACTATTGTTTTTAGTATGTTTCGCAACAGAAAAAGGTCATCTACTAGATCGGAGGCGGTGCCGAACAAGCCACCGCCCCTCTCTTTACGCCAATACCGGAACCCGAAGCTCTCCCCTTACGAAGAAAGCATCCAGGACGGCTACCATGGTCAATGGCACATCATAGTCCTTGCAATGGACAATGGTTGCGTCACCAACTATACCCAGGATGCCGGCGTTGCTGAAACCGGAACCGTACAGTACGGTGAACTTTCCGGGAAACACATCGGCAAGTTCTTCCGCGTAGCGAACCGAGTTATCGTCGTCCCTGATGATTAAGACGACTTGATCGAACTCAATCGCCTTTACCTCTGCAAGCAATTGCTCAACATTGGCATCGCCTGTGGCTTGCGCAATGTAAGCATCACCTACCTTCGGCTTGAGCCAGCCGCTTTCGAGGCCAGTCCGGAGCGGTTCTGGTGCAATCGCTTTCAGGTATGCGGTTGGGTCGACCCAACCATTTGCGAGTCCCACCTTGATTGTTTCTGGTGAGAAAAATAGGACTTTCATCTCAAATTCTCCTTGGGGTTACTCAGTCTCCTGAGCTGGTTGTTGTTCTGTGGATAACAGCTTCCTCGTCTCTTACAGAGGCCTCTTCCAGAGCCACTCTAAGATCCAAGAACGCAATGATTATTTCAATTCGATCTTGCACAGCCAGTCGCGAAGCCGATCGCCATGAGGTGAGTCCTTTGAGCGAAAGCAATGCGATGACTGCACTCAGTCGGTGATTGAGTTCGGGGTATTTGCCACGATTTTTGTACCATTCAAGAATATGGAAGTTCGCTTTTTCCATTACAGCTCTGGCGACTTCCGATGCGGGAACGCGAATATTCTTGCCGGTGGTGACTAGTTCGTGACAATCAAGCAGTTCGCAGCCTCGTTCCCACAAACGATCGATTTCCTGAGGAGTAACGTAAGAGTGATGACCGTTTGGAAACTGCCGCCGGAATGCATGATAGACAGATTCAGTTGAGGAAAAGCAATTCAAGGTATGCTCCAAGTTCTGGGTTTTAAGTCTGTGGAGTTTCGATTTCACGCTTTGATGCGCGATCAAACTCTCTCTGAAATACGCTTCTACTAAGGTTTTCTGATTCCTATTGATTCCTTTCTGTGAGATAAAAAACAAACATGCTTCGAACCTACCTGCGCGACTCACGGAACCATCAATAAAATTCTCGTTAGTCGTTACAAGCTCTAAAAATGTCTGAATCAGCGCATTTCAGGCGATACGGATGTTGAACAGGTACAGATCGTTCTTCAAATTGCAAAACCCAACTTTACCTATTCTCTTTATATTTGCCTTGCTTGATAGAAACTGGTATGTCCCCTTCGGAAGAAACTGGTCGGAGTTCTGCGAGCGGGACGCAGTGCCGATCCGCTTTTACAGGTCTCTCATTGCCAGTACAAGCTGCTCTAGTTGAGGACGGCAACCCGTTTCAATTTCTCGAAACATCCATTGCCACCAGTACTCGTGACAACATAGTGTTGGGATATCTTTCGTTTTTTATCCATGGATTTATAAAAGACAGTCGTTCTGCGCCATCTAGTTCGATTTTGTTTTGAGAACCTCATCGTTTTTGATGGGGAAGAATGCGTTTGCGCGCCAGTATCAACCCAACACTCATCACGACAAGGAGAAACAATGGAAATAAGAGTGGAACCAATTGGAATGGCCATTAGGGTCTACCAGGACTTCTGGAGAATGCATTCGATCCAACATGCAGTTACTGCGGCTAAGTATGGGCAGAAACTCTACACAGCCTGCGGTGCGCATTTGAATTATGCGCAGTTCGGAAAATTCCTTCTAGGATTACCGCATACTCTTGCGAATAACGGTTTGGCGAACTTTGCACCACCGCCAGATTTCCCGAACGCCAGCGCGCATGGTTATAACTTGTTTCTTCCGAGCATGCTTACTCCATGGGTAGTTAATGGCAGGCATACCTATGGGCTAACAGAGGAAACACAAGCTGTGCTTTCGAGAACTTCGATAGGGAACATGCGGTGGTGCGATTATTTGCCACCATTTGAGTCCTACAGCATTCAATTGCCTCGTCCAATTTCCGTGCCGGGCGGTGGCTCTTTCGATCATCTCCTTGTGTACTGCCGACAATCTGGAGATGAAACACGCTTTAAAGTCTGGACATTCTCGTCAGCTTTGAAAAACTACCGTGGTATCAATGAACAGACGCAGGCAGATCTGACGCGTTGGTTCAATCAGAAGAACTTTGATCGTCTCAAGGGCCGCATCAACCGTCTCGGTGCACATCTTCAAGAATGTGTGAAAGGAAGTATCCGCACAGACTATTTGACGTCATCCGATGAACTGATTGGTGCTTGGCTCGAAGAGTTGGGCGATCCTGGAAGCAAAACCAATAGACACAGATTCATCGACAATGACGCACTTTCAGCTGTAACGATCGCTTGTCGCATCGCCATTGGAGTTGGGTTGCATTTGCAGTCCAGCTCCGACAAATGCGAACGCCGCCCGCGTCGCCAACAATCGTTGGCTACAAGAACGGTGGAAATTCAACCGCTTCTCGATACAACCGAGGATCGTATTCCTGTACTTCGGTTGCGCAGTCCGCTCAATCATCGCGAGAGGGTATATTTCGGTCTGTGCCGCGAGTGCCCTGAACGCGCTGAAATAATGAGACAAATCCAGTGCTACTGGGTGAGAGCTCATAAACGCCACCGTCCGGGTGAACCTTCCGAACTGGAGAAACAAGTCAAAGTAAAAGCCTACGTAATGCTTGCTGACCGATTTCCCGATTTCGGATTGCCACCTGGAACCTACACCGTCGTTGCCTGAAACACAACGCCGACTGGGAATTTTTCCCAGTCGCAATATGTACTATATGCCTATGTAGTTACGCGTAAAAACCTTCTCCACCCTTACCAAAACTCTTACTTCAACCCAAACCGATCACGCCTTGCTGGTGAACTTTTTTCGACTTCGTACGTTGACTGAAATAAGCTCAAATTTCAGAACTACTTAGAAGGAGGAAAAGGGATGGCTAGGGGGATAGTTATTTCGATGATCAAGAGGTACATTAACCTGCTGCCTGAAGGGCAGATTTTTACGACAAGGGATGTCCTGCAGTTTGGGATGCGGGCGGCAGTAGATAAGGCTCTTCAACGGTTGATTTTGAAGGATTTCATTGTGCGTTTGGCACGCGGTGTCTTTGTGAAAGAGCGGTCTCGGCGCAGCATTTATTCTGATTTGGAAATTGCGCACGCTAAAGCAGCTGCTTTTGGAAGGAGAATTTTGCTTGCTCCTATTAACGTTGTTGATGACCCAAGAAGCAGAAACTATGGTGAACCAATATGCAACCAGACGTTTTATATAGATGGACACACAAGCAGTTTTAAAATCGGCGATAAAACAATTACGCTCAAACATTCCGCTCCCCGTAAGCTTCGGATGACATCAACGAAAGCAGGCGAGGTTGCTCGAGCGCTGTGGAATCTTGGCGAAAGAGTTGCCAATGATAATTTGATTCGCGGGGCGAAACTGCTGTTTAGAAGAGATGATCCCTCAGTATTTCGCAAAAACATACGCTGGATGCCAGCTTGGTTGAGCGATCAAATTAAATTCCGCCCTTGGGATTGGAATTATGACAAGAGACCACCAATACCGCTTTGCGTATCGATTTGAAATTGCACAAAAATCTGACTGGACGCCATAATTTCTGCCGCACCTTTCGATTCGACGACTATCGTCGCGGGAACCATAGGTTGCAGTTTTTGAAGGCGCCGATCTAACCAAACATTTAAAAGCGCACTTCGGATGCAGCAGCGAGCGTCTAGATCAAGCTGAGTTTTTAACGGCGTACTTCGATGACGGCAGGAAATGGCGCAGCAAGTGCCTCGATCAAGCTGAGTTTTTAACGGCATGTTTCGGCGACCGCAGGAAATGCAGCAGCAAGCGCATCTCAAACAAGCTTAGTTTTTAACCGCGCACTTCGGCAACCGCAGGAAGTGCGGCACGCTTCTTGCGGGCTGCTTCTACCATTAGTCGAAGGGCAGGTGTTACTTCTTCCCATCGGCGGGTCTTCAATCCGCAATCTGGATTCACCCACAGCTGAGATGGTGATAGCACAGCCAGCGCTTTGTCTAAGAGATCCGCCATTTCAGATTCTGGTGGTACTCGTGGTGAATGGATGTCGTAGACACCAGGTCCGATTTCATTTGGATACTTGAAGCGTACAAAGGCATCCAGAAGTTCTAGTTGCGAGCGAGCTGTTTCGATTGATACGACATCGGCATCCAGAGCCGCGACAGCTTCAATGATGTCGTTAAATTCCGAATAGCACATGTGAGTATGTATTTGGGTCTCATCTCCGACACCACATGATGAAAGCTGAAAGCTCTTAACGGCCCAGGCAAGATATTCTTGCCAATCTTCTCGGTGCAAAGGCAAGCCTTCACGAATTGCCGGTTCGTCAATTTGAATAACTTGGATGCCCGCTTTTTCGAGATCTACGACTTCATCGCGAATGACAAGCGCGAGCTGTTGGCAGGTTCTTGAACGCGGTTGATCGTCACGCACGAAAGACCATTGCAACATCGTCACAGGGCCAGTAAGCATACCTTTCATAGGTTTCTTGGTTAGTGATTTTGCATAACTAGACCAACGTACAGTAATAGGCTCCGGACGAACGATATCGCCAAATACGATGGGTGGCTTTACGTAACGTGAACCGTAGCTCTGCACCCAGCCATGCTCGGTGACGCAATAGCCTTC
>CAJCIF010000045.1 GCA_903970355.1 Actinomycetota bacterium | reverse complement strand
CCTTTCTTTTGCAGTGGATAGGTAGCCGGGTCTGCGTAACCATATACTTTTACGGAGATTGCTTTCACCTCGGTTGCCTGTTCTTTGCCGGGTGATGCAACAACTTCGCCTTCTATTTGAACGCTGCTGCCGATGCCAATTTTCAATATTTCGGATTGGTAGTTGGGGAGGTCAGCATTCGCTAACACCTGAATATTGTGGATTGTTGATCCATCATTTACTTCCAGGAACGAAAAGCCCGCTTTGGAATCGCGTCTTGTTCTCACCCACCCTGAAACGATTACCTTCTCGCCAATTAGCTTTTCGGTAAGCGCTTCTTTGACCTTAACTGACTTCATGTTATCTCCTGTGGACTGCAATCAAATTGTTGCCTAGTGTTGCCTAGCGTTTTCGAATCAAGAACATACCGTCTCTGATCGTTAAAAGCACACCCTCTACCAAGTCATCTTTGATGACTGTGTCATTGAAAGTACAAATGCCGTGATCGGATGCATCAGATGGATTGAGTACGCGTCCACCCCAGAGCACATTGTCAGCTACGATCAATCCGCCCGATTTCAATTTCGGCAAGATAGCACGATAATAGTTTGGATAGTTTTCCTTATCTGCATCGATGAAAACAAGATCAAATGGTCCATCAAGAGTTTTGATGGAATCCAGAGCCGGTCCTCGCACAACGCGAATTTTTTTGCCGTGAGGACTCTGGTCGAAATATTTTGCAGCAAATTCTATCGCTTCCGGACTTATTTCCAGCGTATAGAGTTCACCGTCATCTGGCAGACCTTCAGCCATCGAAAGGGCTGAATAACCGGTGAACATGCCTATTTCGAGCACACGTTTTGCATTGCTCGTTTGCACAAGCAATTTCAAAAAACGGCCTTCCATAGTACCGCAGAGCATTTGCGGTTGGTTCATGCTCTTATGGGTGTTGCGTTCCAGATCGGTAAGGAGCGGATCGATCTTGCTTACTTTGGATTCTGCGTACTTTTGAATATCTTCTCGAACAAAAGCCAATTTACTTCGCCTCCGGGGTAAAGCCTATTATTGAACTCTATAGAATAGCTTGTTGCAGTAAGATGTAAGTGCGTTCAGCATTTGTAACATCGGAAACCGGCTTGTCATGAACTCGATGCGCGCGGATCATATTAGTCCTCTTGAGATTTTCAAAATTGGGATCGGTCCTTCTAGCTCTCATACGGTAGGTCCTATGCTGGCGGCGCGCCAGTTTCGGGGAGCGGTCGTTTCCTATACAAATATGCAAAAGCAAGCAGAGACCTCGCTGCATGTTACTGTTGAGCTGTTTGGTTCGCTATCGGCGACTGGGCATGGGCATTCAACTGACGGTGCTGTGTGCGCAGGATTAATCGGTCTGCATCCCCAGGAGTCCGGAGTAGAGCAAATTTGGCAGGCTATGCCGAATCTGCAAACTGAAAAGAAAATAGATTTTGACGGCGTATCGATTGCTTTCGATCCAGAGAAAGATCTGAAGTGGCAGGGATGGACAATAGACGAAAAGGTACTTCCGCATCCTAATACGATCCGATTTTCGTTGTTTAGCGGTGACAAGCTCTTGCTTACCGAAGTGGTTGCCTCGGTAGGTGGCGGTTTCGTCAATCAAATTGTGGATGGCCAAACGATCTGGGGTTCATCGGGAAAAGAAACAGTTGCCGTTCCACATCCGTACAATACGGCCGCTGAGTTTATAAATATCTGCGAAGCTACTGGTCTTACGCCCGTTCAAGTTGTAGTTCGAAATGAGGCTGCGCGTGGTCTTTCCGAAACTGATTTGCGCAAAGGTCTGCTTAGGATCTGGAAAACGATCGAAGAATGCATCGACCGTGGTCTTGTCACAGACGGAATTCTGCCTGGTGGTCTGAATGTAAAACGTCGCGCTAAGTCTTTGTACGAACAACATAAAAAGGGCACCAAACCAGTTTGGTCACAAGGTGATTTACGACCGTCTGTTTATGCAATGGCCGTCAATGAAGAAAATGCAGCCGGCGGCCGGGTCGTGACAGCCCCAACCAATGGTTCATCAGGCCTCATTCCCGCTGTGTTTAGAACACTGAAAGAAGATCACAACCTAACCGAAGACAACCTGGTTGATGGCTTGATAGCAGCATCTGTGATTGGTGCGCTGGTCAAAGTGCATGCCTCTATTAGTGGTGCGGAAGTAGGGTGTCAGGGGGAAGTGGGAACATCATGTGCAATGGCAGCAGGTGGTGCAACTGTAATGTTAGGCGGCACACCACGGCAAATGGAGCAAGCTGCTGAAATCGGCATCGAGCATCATCTCGGCATGACTTGCGACCCGATTAAAGGACTTGTGCAAGTGCCATGCATCGAAAGAAATGCCATGGGTGCTGTGAAGGCTTTAAATGCTGTTTCGCTTTCTCTCGCCTCCGATGGTTCACATCTTGTTAGTCTCGACCGTGTGCTCGAAGTAATGAAGCAGACCGGATTGGACATGCACCAAAAGTACAAGGAAACGGCTACCGGCGGACTTGCACTCGGCTAAAGCCACCATGTATGTCCGACATTGACAAAGCAACTGTCCGGATGGATTGGTCCAATTGCTCCGCAAAAGACGCTATAAAGTCGAGCAAGTCACGCAATAGGTAAGTCGGTGAGGCTAGGCACTGCTTATGGTGCTTTCGCTGCGGTTCGTGCGACGATCGTTGCTGTTTCATCGCCATAGACTTTATGCCAATTCGGATCTTCTTGCAGTAATGTTGTTATCGGAAGCCAATTCGGCATGATCACCCAATTTAATTTGTACTCGTCGAGAGTCTTTTTCCATGGTCCTTGTGCCGTGTAGATGGTGATGTATTTTTCAGTGAATTCATCGCTGTAAAAGTCACCCTTCTCATCGATGAAAACCGGTTTGCCTGTGCGCCAATACATGTAATCGCCCCAGTTGTCCATGTTCAATCCCAATCCAGTTTGCGGATTTTTTTCTAACCAGTCCATTGCTTTCACAGGTAGGCGTTCCGGATCGTAATCGGTGAGTTTGAGGAAGGGTAGTGTCAACCAGGCGATTATGAGAAAGAGTGTAAGAGCATAGATTTTCCAATAGTCTTTTGGCGATTTTGATTCTTGCCCATCCATCTTTTTTTCCAGTGCAAAGAATTTTTTGTTTTGATAGCGCTCACTAAGCGTGCGCCAGCTTGGTGCCATGGCGGGCAGGGCAATTAGTGCAAAGTAGGGAATCAGGCGCATCGAATAGATACCGCCCAAAAAGAGTGCGATCGTAAGGACAGCCTCCGCAAATTTTGGCAATGTTTTCGACCATATCCAGAGGACGGTAATGATTATCATAAGGAGAATAAAGGCGATGGCAGGATAACCAGCCGTTAAGAAATCGAGGCTGTGTGACTCGGCGTTGTAGAGATGTATGTGTTTGCTGCCGGCGTACGAAGCAACATAATTTAGAAACTCAAAGCCGCGAATGTTCAAACACGCACCAAGAAATGCCGCTCCAAAAATGAGAAGAGTTGGTTTAATCGATTCAGATTTATCGATTAGAACGCCAATTACTTTTAGCGCGATCATAAATAGACCAAGTACGAAACTGCCATGTAAATTAGCCCAGAGAGCCATTACAAATATGGTTGAGATAATTTTCGCCCGCTGTGATAGCAAATCGGTGAAAAGAATGAAGTACATGAGGAGAAATGGCACATAGCTAAAAACATGTGCCCGGGCAGACCAGTGGAGAGACATAGTGAGCATGGCGACAATGAGGGCAAGCAGTCCAGACACCATGCCCAGCCCTTTGTAGCGTGCGAATTGATAAGACCAGGTCAGGCAAAGAGCGATCGCAATTGCTCCAACAAGAGCGACGCCATTTACGCCCAACCATTGTTGTGCACCACCCAGGATCAAATCAGACAGCAATTCGTGCGTTAACCACGGTGCCTTTGGATCGATTGCGGATACGTAATTGGTAAGCGGGACGGCATGATTTTTGAAGACATATTGGCCGGTAAGCACGTGCCTTAGCGTTCCCCCGTCTCCCAGCAATAAATAGGGTTTGCAGATGAAAAACAGAAAGAGCAAATAGGCAAAAAATGCAACGCCGTTAGTTGGAATGAGAAGCGTTTTCCAGGATGGTGAGATTGGCGCGGTACTCGTTTCAGGGGGTAGAGCGTCAGTCACTGCGATATCCTTTCTGGCGGGATGGGATTGTCATAGCATAAACGCTTTATGAGTTGCCAAAAACCACCCGAAAAATCAGGGGAAATTGATCTCTTGGAAATTCGGTTCATTTACGGTCATTAGCCTCTAGAAATGGTACATTTGGGGGGCCGAAAGTTATTTGGAGGCCCTGGAAATTTATGACGACCGATCAAGGCAACGATGGCAGTCCGCTGGATTTTTCCGTGAATGGTCCCAATCGCCTGGAGGAAGATCCTCTACCACGTTCACGCCGCAGAGGTGGGCTTATCGGGCAGTTCCGCAAAACGACGATCACGATGATTTCTGCCCCGTCACCCGATACGCACAGAACGAAACTCTGGCAATTTCGCGCCCAATCCATAAGCGCAGGGCTAGTCGCTCAAAAAAATGCCAAAACCGGCGGTTCAACCATCGTCTAAAAATCATGGCTATAGTCACACAGCCCGTTTTATGTGGGAAAGTCGGCCAGTCTATTGACGAATTGGATACTCCCTGTCTCGTTGTTGATCTGGATATAGCCGAAGCAAATATCAGCACCTTGTTCTCGACTTTTAAGGGCAAGAAGGTAGCTGTACGTCCCCACCTCAAAACTGCAAAGTGTCCGGAATTTGCAAAGCTCTTTTTGGCGGCAGGCGCTCAGGGGGTTTGTGTTTCGAAGTTAAGCGAAGCAGAAGTAATGGCGAAAGCCGGCATAAGTGACATTTTGATTACGACGGAAATAGCCGGCAACATAAAAATTGAGCGTTATCTCAATCTGCTTGCCGGCTCACCGGACGTTAAGGTCGTAGTCGATCACATCGCAACGGCAAAAGCTTTAAATGAGGGGGCGAGAGGGCGCGGTGTTAAGCCGAAAGTTTTGATCGAGATAAATGTCGGTCAAGATCGCTGTGGTATTGCACCTGGCGAACCGGCTCTTGAACTGGCCATGCAAATTTCGAAACTTTCAAATCTTGAATTGCTGGGGGTGCAGGGCTATGAGGGACACTTGCAACATATTCAAGACACGAATGAACGCAAGAAATGCTGTGAAGCCGCGATGGCAAAGCTAAATTCCACCGTAGAATTGATTCGGTCAAAGGGCATTAAACTAACGATTGTCACTACCGGTGGTACCGGAACGTGTGAATTCTGTGCCGAATGTTCTGCCGTTACAGAAGTGCAACCGGGCAGTTTTGTTTTTATGGATAAAGCTTACGGTGAGGCGATCGGTACCAAATATAAGGTCGCGCTGACTGTTTTAGCAACTGTCATAAGCACGCCTGCAAAAGGTCGTGCTGTTATAGATGCAGGCTGGAAATCGTTGTCGATTGATAGTGGTCCGGCAAAGCCAGCCGATTTGTATGGAGTTGCCTATACACCGGCTGGAGACGAACACGGGCATTTAAAAGCCGAGGAAGGAAATTTGCCTATTGATTTAGGCGATAAAGTGAAACTGATTCCAAGCCACATTGATACGACGCTCAATTTGCACGACCATTACTATTGCCATCGCAAAAACAAGATTGTGCATATTTGGGAAATTGCTGGGCGCGGCAAAGTGCAGTAACGGATGTTCGCTTTTAATTCTTAAGCGTGTGAAAGTGCTGCCAGTTCCGGCGAATATTCGTGAATATTATTTTCGGCAAAAAGCATGTTTAGACCTTCTGCGAGCGTTGGGTGAGCGAAGACATTGTCTCGCAAGAATGTGTATGGTAATCGCGCTTGCATCGCCACCTGGACAACGGCCATAATTTCGGCCGCTTCTGCACAAAAGAAAGCAATCCCTAACACTTGAGAGTTTTCTTTGTCGATTATGGCTTTCATGAATCCTTCCGTTTGTCCGCGTGTTTTCGCGGCCGGTATAACGGACATCGGCACATAAGCCAATCGGAATGGTTTTTTGGATTGAATTGCTTCTTTTTCGTTTATGCCGACCCGTGCTAATTCCGGTTCGATAAAGATGGTGTAGGGCACGGCTCGATCTTTTCTTGAGCGATTGCCGCCATTGAGATTGGCAAAGACAATCCGGAAATCATCGAGCGATATATGTGTAAATTGCGGGCCGCCGTTTACATCACCGAGTGCCCAGATATCTTTGGCACTTGTTTCGAGCATATCATTCACCTTAATGAATCCTCGCTCGTCGGTGTCAATACCGGCTGCTTTTAAATTGAGAGCTTCAGTATTGGGAATGCGTCCCGTTGCAACCAGCACTTGTGCACCAGATATAGTGCGTTCCCCTTTTGTTGTCTGAATCTTAAGTTCAACTTCAACACCGTTGCGAGAAGCTTCCAGCACTTGCGTATTGAGAAGGACATCAATGCCATCCTCTTCAATTGCTTTGCGAACCGCATCTGAGACATCATAATCTTCACGAGCAAGAAGTTGTTCGCCGCGCTCAATCAATATAACTTCGCTGCCGAAGCGCTGAAACATCTGAGCGAATTCAAGACCGATATAACCCCCGCCCACAACAAGCAAACTATCAGGAACATAGGCAATGTTCATGAGCGCCTCGCTGGTTAGCGGTTTGACGTTGTCGTAGATTTTCGGAATAAAAGGGCGCGAGCCAGTGCCGATGAAAATTTTGTTCGCTTTAATCGTACGTGTTTGTTCGTAGCTGGCAACTTCAAAAGTCTTTTCTGCAATAAATTTGGCAGTGCCAAGGATGAAATCCATGCCAGACCTTTTAAACTGTTCCCAGTTGGCGCTCGTCATTTCTTCAACGACGTCTCTTTTGCGCGCCATAACTTTATCCATCAATACCACTGGTGGTGTGGCATCGATGCCGTACTTAAAAGCATCTGTGATAAGCGCCATTACTTGTGCGCTTCGAACCATTGTTTTACTGGGTATGCAGGCCACCCGAATACAAGAGCCGCCAATTTTGTCTCTTTCGACGAGTACTGTTTTGTGGCCGGCTGTCGCAAGCGCCACCGCAAGGGTTTTTCCCCCTTTACCGCCGCCAATAATTGCATACTCATAATGCTCTAGGTCTGCCATCTCTTGCTCCGTTGCCATAAGAGCCCGAACCAATATGGCTCTCATATGACATAAAGGTAGTACACTCTTTGCCTAACTTCCAGAGCCCTTTTTATGAAGCCGGACCGGATAATCAAGAAATTCATCGTGCCTCATGACAAGAAAATCTCCCTTGCGGAAGATTTCGATCCGGGCTACCAGATTAAGGATTTGGCAGAGCACGCCAAAGAATTGCTGCAAAGCAATGTGCAGGAATTGGCGCGGGAGCAGGACAAGCTCTATGCTGACAACAAGTGGGCACTACTTATAATCTTTCAAGCCATGGATGCCGCCGGTAAAGACGGCACGATCAAACATGTTATGTCGGGTCTGAACCCGCAGGGTTGTCAGGTTGCAAGCTTTAAAGCGCCCTCTTCAGAAGAACTGGATCACGATTACCTCTGGCGCTGCTTTAAAAAACTTCCTGAGCGCGGCACAATTGGAATTTTCAATCGTTCTTATTACGAAGAACTGCTTGTTGTAAGAGTGCACCCTGAAATTCTGGCTGGCGAGAATATTCCCGCC
>CAJCIF010000044.1 GCA_903970355.1 Actinomycetota bacterium | reverse complement strand
AATGCTGCTGCTGCCATTGAAGTTATGAGCAGATTTGCAGTGAACCCAAAGTGGTTAATATACCTGCCGCCCACTATGTCTCCTTGCGAAACCAGCAAGGTAGCTGGATTATTGGAGCATCCTACCGAGGCTTTTCAATATTATCTCAATGCTGGTGTACCACGTGTTATCTGTGAAGAAAAGCATATGGGTTCGCGAGCAATCGTTATCGTTTGCAAAGATGAAAAGGCTGCAAACAAGCGTTTCGGAGTTCATCAAGAAGGCATCGGCGTGTGTTACACACGCACGGGTCGCCGATTTTTCAATAACTTGCAATTGGAACAAGAGTTCCTTGGACGTGTTCACCAGGCTCTAACCGGGGCTGGCTTTTGGGAAGAATTCGATACAAGTTGGATTGCGCTTGATTGCGAGCTGATGCCCTGGTCGGCTAAAGCGCAGGAACTATTGCGCGACCAATATGCACCTGTTGCGGTTAGTGCTGCTGTCTCTCTTAAAGCCGCAATAGGCGTACTCACGCAATCTACCTCTCGAGGTCAAGATACCAAGGCTCTTCTCGAAAGATATACTGAACGGCTGTCCATGGCTGGAAAATATCGTGAATCATATCGACAGTATTGTTGGACAGTGAATTCGCTGCAAGAAATAAAACTTGCTCCATTTCATCTTCTGGCCACAGAAAAAACAACTCATTTCAACAAGAATCATGATTGGCACATGGAAAAATTGTCCAAGCTGGCCAAAGCGAGTGATGGGTTGTTAATAGCGACGCCTTTCAAAATGATTGATCTAACTGATCCTCAAAGTTTCGAGGAAGGAGTGCGCTGGTGGTTGGAATTGACAGAATCCGGTGGTGAAGGCATGGTTGTGAAACCGCTGGAATTCATTACTCGAAATAGCCGCGATGTCATTCAGCCGGCTATAAAATGCAGGGGCCGCGAATATTTGCGGATCATTTATGGTCCGGAGTATACGGCTGAAGAATATCTTGAACGCCTTCGACACCGTGGCTTATCAGGCAAACGGTCGCTTGCTATGCGGGAATTTGTCCTGGGCATCGAAGCTCTTGAACGATTTGTCCGCCACGAGCCTCTTTACCGCTACCATGAATGCGTATTCGGCGTGCTCGCGCTAGAAAGTGAGCCAGTCGATCCGCGCTTATAATCTTTGTGTATAAAGGCAGACCCAGTGGAAATTTATACGATTGGTTTTACGAAAAAGACAGCGCCCCAATTTTTTGATTTGCTAAAGCGTGCTGAGATAAAACAGCTGGTAGATGTGCGCTTGAATAACGTGTCGCAACTTGCTGGTTTTAGTAAGCGGGACGATCTTGAATATTTTTTGAAAGAAATATGCAACGCTGAATATAAACATGAACCGCTGCTTGCACCAACACAGGAAATGCTCAGTCAATATCAAAAAGACAAAGGCAAATGGGATGATTATGCTCGTAAGTTTTTAAAACTAATGGCGTGTAATGTATTCTGTTATCAGCGATCTTCTTGAGTGCTTTATAAATAGATGAGTTCGAATTCTGAAATTGAATGGACAGATGCAACGTGGAATCCGATTACGGGTTGCACGAAAATTAGTCCTGGTTGTGCGAATTGCTATGCGGAAACTTTTGCTGAGCGCTTTCGTGGTGTTCCAAATCATCCTTATCAACAGGGGTTCGATCTTAAACTTTGGCCGGATCGACTTATTCTTCCAAGCCAATGGAAAAAGCCGAAACGCATTTTCGTAAATTCAATGAGTGATCTCTTTCACAAAGATGTTGCGGAAGAATACATATTGAAAGTGTTCTCTGTAATGAATGAAGTTGATCGACATCAATTTCAAATACTTACCAAACGTGCCGATCGCTTATTTGCACTTAACTCAAAACTGAATTGGACTAAAAATATTTGGATGGGTGTCAGTGTAGAAAATGCAGACTACACTTCGCGAATTGATTTTCTCCGCCAAACCAACGCGCAGGTTAAATTCCTGTCGGTGGAACCATTGCTCGGTGCAATTCCAAATTTGAATTTGAAGAATATTGATTGGGTAATAGTTGGTGGCGAATCTGGACATCATGCGCGCCCGGTTTCAGAGGAATGGATCATTGATATAAAGGATCAATGTCAGGCCGCGAACGTGCGATTCTTTTTCAAACAATGGGGTGGTCGCAATCGTAAAAAAGCGGGAAGATTGCTTGAAGGCAGAACCTGGGACGAAATGCCTTGATTTGTGCAGGAATCGTGGATTGCAGAAGTAAACAATGAGTTAACTGGTGACTGTTTAACAAGTTGGAAACGTCATATTAGGAGTTTGCCGTTAGCCTGTATTCATTGACCCCGGGCCGGGTCAAATTTGTATCTCTAGAAAAGGTAAACTAACATGGTAGATCAAGTAGATCCCGTTGCTTTTGTGCGCGGTCCTGGACATAATGGGGCTTGCAATGCAGATGATAATCAAACGGGAAATGCTTCAGAAAAGCACTCTGTAATCACATATGGTGCTGATGGCTCTTACCGGGAAGAAAATACCCTAACCGGGGTGGGTTTTACCATAAGTAAGTACGGAGTGACGCGTCATTGGGGCCCGTCCGAAGACGATAACTTCGAATCTCACAACGAATTCGGTGTCGAAGTGAAAGTGTATGCGCAGGATGGAAGAAAGGAATATACCTATCCGAACGGAGACAAGAAGTACGAATCAGCGGATCGCAAATCTGGATACACTGTGCATCTAACTGGTTTGAACTCTCCGTTTCCGGAGCGCGAAGAGAAACACTGGGGAATTACTGCTGCAGAAACCTACACGCTGCAACATTATTCAAATCGTATTGTCAAAATATTTGCAGACAAACATACAGAGACTGATTATCAAGGAACACAGTACGTGGTGCGCCGAGGTAATGAAACCGTTTCAACCGGTGATTTGCCAGAGTATAACTATTGCCGCATTGAAGAGCCGAAGACGAACATCGTGACACTCAAGTTTGGTGATGGTCGCGAATTTGTCCAAACCGTTAATGGAAGCTATTCAGTCGAAGACGGTATGCGCATCGCAATTGGTGCCATACCAGATGTGCGAGGCTCATAACGCCGCCATCTAAGAAACGATAGAACCCGTATAAATGAATTGCTTCTAAGTTCGCGCCGATTGGTACCGATTCTTGTGTATTTTTACAAATGGGTCTGGAAGGCGCACTGGACTCACATGTCTCTTGGAAGCTCCGAAGGCTATCCCTTCGCCTTTCTTGGTAACTTTTATCGGGCATTTATTGATATAATGTCATCAAGATCCCTTGCGCAACCCGGAACCTTAGCCCCCAGGCTTATATCGCTTTTGCAGGAAACCAGGCAATTTCTCCTTTGGAAATTTGCCTATGCCACTATAAACGGTGGCAATATTGACTTTCACTTTAAGGAAAGATCGATTGGATATCGTCACCTGCCCATCAACCGGTCAGATAGTACAGCTCCTTCGTGGTCAAATTACTGGCCAAGAGGCGCTGGAAATGACCAAACACATCGCGAATTGTTCGCGTTGTTCGCAGTCTGTCGAGTTGCTTGGCGAAGGCAAATCTTTGAATCTAGTTGGCGGCGCTGAGGCTGAAACAGCAGTCAACCAGTTGGCCTTTCTTTCTCCCGCAACAGGCCCCGACGAACTTGGCTGGTTAGGGCAATATCGAGTGCTCAAATTGCTTGGCGAAGGTGGCATGGGCATTGTCTTAATGGCTGAAGATACGCATCTTCAGCGCAACGTAGCGTTGAAGGTAATTAAAGCCGAATATAACCAGGATCAAGAAACGCGCCAGCGCTTTTTGCGTGAAGCTCGCATGATGGCACAGGTTAAGAGCGACCACGTGGTAACTATTCACCACGTTGGTACTGAGAATGATACTTGCTACATCGCTATGGAGCTGTTGGAAGGACAGTCGCTAGATAGCCTGTTGCTTGAAGTTGATAGAGTGTCTATTAATCAGACGCTCCGCATCGGTCGCGAAATTGCAACGGCTCTTCATTCTGCACATAGCAAGGGGCTTATCCACAGAGACATCAAACCCGAGAATGTCTGGCTTGAACTTCCTGCTGCTCGCGTTAAGCTTCTGGATTTTGGCTTGGCTCGCCCAACTACGGTGAACACCAGGTTAACTAGTACCGGCGTTATTATGGGCACTCCCGCTTTCATGTCTCCAGAGCAGGCGCTCGCCGAAGATGTAGATGAAAGAGCAGATCTCTTTAGCCTGGGCTCTCTTCTTTATGTTCTGGCAAGCGGCAGACAACCTTTCCACGGCGAATCAATAACTGCAATTCTGGTTGCTCTTATTGAACAAAATCCGCCACCTCCGAGTCAATATCATCCAGGCATTCCAAAAGCTCTGGATGATTTGATTTTGTATCTTCTGGCAAAGCGAGCGGTGGAAAGACCGAAAAATGCAAAGGAAGTAATCGAGCGAATTGAGGCTATTGAAGCAAGCACAATTGGCATGGCTACCTCCGGCGGCACAATGCAACCACGGTTAGGTGCAACCGGCAATTCACTTGGACTTAACTCGGGTCGCAGTACTCGTATTCGCGAAGCTGAGCGTCGTCAGGTCTCAGTGTTAATCTGTAGTTGCAATTTGTTTGATTCAGATGATTACCTCACACACCTTGATATTGAAGATCAATCGGATCTTTTGCAGACCTTCAAGCAGGCTTGTACGCAAGCTGTTCTTAAGGTGGAAGGAACGATTGTTGAATGCAATGACGAACGCGTATTCGCATGTTTCGGATATCCCGTTGCTCATGAAGATGCTGCTGGTCGAGCGGCTACGGCCGCCCTGGCCATTATTAATGAGCTGAATCTTCTAGCCGAAAGAATCAAAAAGACTTGCAAGGTAGATCTTGAACCATGGGTTGGCCTTCACACCGGTCTGGCACTTGTTGAAGTAAAAGGTGATGGCATCTCACTTGTTGGCGAAGCTAAAAACGTAGCGATCCATCTCAAGGAAACAGCGGTGCCGGGGCAGATAATTTGCACAGAGTCTACGAATCGGTTGCTTCGACGTCATTTCCACAGTGACAGTCTTGGTTCTCACAAGATCAAAAGTCTGGCACAGCCTGTCAATCTTTACCAGGTGAAGGCATTGCTGGCAAGTGGAGACTACGGAGAAAATTCGGCTCCGGTTGAGCTAACGCCTCTTACAGGCCGCGACAACGAAATGAGTTTGCTCAAAGATCGTTGGGAACAGGCTCAGGAAAGTATGGGGCAAGTGGTCCTACTTACCGGTGAACCAGGCTTGGGCAAATCGCGCCTGGTGCAAACAATTAAACAGCACGTTCTTGAAAGTGCAAATAAGATCACCAAAGATATACCTGTGCTCGAATGGCATTGCTCACCGCAATTTGCTAATAGCGTTTTGTATCCCGCCATCACCTTTTTCAAGCACGCTTTTGAACTTGGACAAGATGATCCATCCACACAAACTGATCGATTGATCAAGAATCTCGAAAAGTATGATCTTGCCCAATCAGATGTGGTGCCGATTTTTCAATCTCTTTTGTCTCTCGGCAAAGATGAAAGATTTTCTTCGCTCGAACTTACTCCGATGCGCGAAAGAGAAGAAGTCTTTCGAGTCATTAAAGAGTGGATTCGGGCTTACTCTAGCAAGCAACCAATTCTTTTTATTGTTGAAGATTTGCAATGGGCCGATGCCACCACTATAGAATTTCTTGGGCAACTTCTTGCCGAGAGTGAACATGATCAGATACTTGTCATGCTCACTTATCGAACCGAATTTCGGCCCCCATGGCCGGCGCTTCCGTATCAATCTAGCCTCAGTTTGAATCGGCTCACCAAGCGGCAAGCAGCAGAGCTGATGCGAAACATTACTGGCAAAGATGATCTATCCGATACCATCATTGAGAAAGTGTATGAGCGGGCCGGGGGTGTCCCACTTTTCATTGAAGAATTCACAAAGATGGTGCACGAATCTGGTGCTATGAGTAATCTAAATGAGAGTGGTATTAGGTTTAGAACTCTAATGGAGCGCGAAATTCCAGCTACTCTCCAGGATCTAATAATGTCTCGATTAGATCGAATGGACGGCAATCCGGAAGTGGCTCAATTGGCCGCAACCATTGGGCGGGAATTCAACTACGAACTGATCACTGCAACCTCCAATCTAGATGCCGCCGCGTTGGATACCGAACTAGCTAAGCTAGTCGGTGCTGAAATTTTGTATGAGAAGGGCCGCCCGCCGAAGGCTATCTATACATTCAAGCATGCGCTTCTTCAAGATGCTCTCTATAACGCAATGATTAAATCCAAGCGTCAACAATTTCACAGTCACATTGCTGAAATTCTCGAATCGAAATTCAAACAGATTGGTGAAACTCAACCTGAACTTCTTGCTCATCACTTTACTGAAGCGGGAGTACACGAAAAGTCTGTAGGCTACTGGCTGACAGCGGGGCTGCGCTGCGTCGACGAATTTGCCAACCTGGAAGCGATAAGTCACCTGACGCGCGGTTTGGAAGCAATTAAAACGCTGCCGGAATCTTCTGAACGTGATACCACAGAATTGGCTATGCTTAATCCGCTTGGCTCTGCATATCAAGCTGCTCTCGGCTATGCAGCTCCGCAAGTTGGCACCATATATGCCCGTGCCAGTGAGCTATGCCACAGAATTGGAGAGACGCAACAATTGTTTGCTGTTATGTGGGGCAACTGGACGTGGCGCCTTGTGCGAGCTGAACTTAAAATGTGTATGGAACTTGCCGACGAGATGGTGGCACTGGCAAGATACGCCGATGACAAAGGTATCAGCATGGAAGCTCAGGTGGCTCCTGCTGTCACTCTCTTCTATCGTGGAGATTTCGCTGGCTGCCGTAAACACTGCGAAGACGCGATTGCTCAATATGAAGATGCAGAGGAATGCAAAATCTGGGCGCGCACGCTTGGCCAGAATGCTTCAGTGGTAGTTCGATGCTACTTGGCGTTGGCACTTTGGCATCTTGGCTATGTGGATCAAGCAATACGCGTCAACGACGAAATGTTGAAGCTTGCTCATCAAATCAATCATCCATTCAGCCTTGCTCACGGACTGCACTTTACCGGTTGGCTGTATAAAGCATGCAAGCTACCGGACAAGTTGCTTGCGGCTGCAAAGGAACAACGAGCGGTTGCCTCACAGCAAGGCTTCTCCATGTGGAACGCTACTGCAAATTTCCTTGATGGTTCGGGACTATTACTACAAGGAAAAATCGATGAAGCATTGCCTGCAATCGAGCGAGGACTATTGTCATTCCAGGCAGTTGCTGCCGCTTTGACTGTGCCAGCGATGATGAGCGGCCTTGCCGAAGTTTATATGAAATCGGAACGTTATTCAGAAGCGAGCCGCGCCCTGGACGATGGTATTTTGCTCGCTGACAGGTATGATGATCGATCTTACGAAGCTGAATTGAAACGACTAAAAGGAGACCTTAAACTTCTAGAGTCGAACGATGAAGCTGCTGCAGAAGCTTGCTACCGTGACGCGATTGCAACAGCCCAAAAACAGCAGTGCAAAACTTGGGAATTAGTTGCCACCACAAGCCTTGCGAAGTTACTAAAGAAACAAGGCAAAAAGGAAGAAGCGCGCACCGCTCTCGCCACTATATACGGTGCCTTCACCGAAGGCTTGACGATGCCAGATTTGATCGAGGCCAAAGCATTGCTAGCGGAGCTAATGTAGGGGCGGCTTTAGCCGCCCGTTAAATATATTGGGCGGGCAAATGTCGGTGCTAACGTAGGGGCATGGCATTGCCATGCCCAATATAAGAGTGGGCATAGCAGTGCTATGCCCCTACGATAGCCCCATGCAGCACAAGATCGTCGTACGATAGCGCCCTATGTCGACGCCCTCCCCGCAGATCTGTGTAAACCACACAAACCTCACCCCAGCGCGGCTTCTAGCCGATTGTAAATAGTTAACTGACGACCCTCCTAGAAACTGGTGTAAAATACAGCCACCTTCCTCTGCAAGAGAAATTTCCATGGATCCAACTGTCCTGGGTGCATTAATTGGTGGCGTTCTGGCCACGATTGGCGGTCTCCTCGGTGGCATCGTTACCGGCTGGTTCACGTTACGCGCCAACGAACAATCGCTCGCTCACTCGGCGAGGCGAGAAGAACGTGAGCGCGGCCTTCATTTCCGGCAGGAACAACTTTCGAGTTTCTACGGACCAGTTCTCGCCTGCATGGAAGAACTGGAAGAATGCTGGCAGTTGTTATTTGATGCCGATAAAAATGTAGAAGCATTTGCCGAAGCTCATCGCGACAAGCACTTACTTGGCGTTCTGGCGATAGACAAGAAAAAGGCCGTTATCGAATACAAGCAATATTTGTATTCGAGAGAAGTAGCAGTTTTCACCAAAATCAAAGAGATATTCATCTCTCATTTTGGTTTAGCCGAAGCGTCAACAAAAGCGAATTATAGAGATGTGGTTCGATTCATTGAAAATCGCAACATCATCAATGTCACAGAGCGCAAACTGGACATCACCTTTACCGGTGAGGATGTATCAGGTTTGAGAGGCAGAATAGCATCGCTCTTCGATAATCTCATTGACATCAATGCTCAAATACGTGCCCAATTGGAAAGCGGCGAACCGAAACCAATCACTCAAATAACCAAGACTCCGAATGCGGTACTTAATATGCCTGGTAATTTCATGACCAGAGTATCGGAAGAATCTCTTGAACCAGCTGCCGTACTTGCAGAAAATACCACTGCCGAAGTACAACCAAAAGAAGAATCATTTGCACCCTTACCTGAAAAGAGCCTTACTGGAAAGAATTGGCCGGGGCGTTATACCTTGTTGGCTAACAAAGGATCACTGGGCTTAACTACTAAGCCGCCTGCCAGCCCTGGAAAAGAAATTCCGTAACGCTATACTTGAGCGTTGGTTCAGCAAGGCTCTTGAAAATTATGCGTATAAAAAGACTGGCTTCGCTTTGCAATTCACTTGCCGTAATCTTAGCCATTTCTGCAGCTATACCTGTGTCAGCGGCTCTGGTAACCGTTCAGGAATCGAAACCACTCGTGGCTCGAACCGGTGCCTGGCAAACGTGGAACGATCGTCTCCATATAAAGAAAGGCATGGAGAGCCGGCAGTTAGTACTGACGTTCACAAATGGTGCGGATGGCCGGAAGCCAATGACCGGCATTCATGTTCAACTGGCACGAAAACCATTCGCCGAATTTAAAGACTTTAGTGGCACCACACTTTCTCGCGATCTTCGCGGTACCGTGCAATCCGGTGACATTCCCATAACAGTGCAAGGTTATGGTCCATCCGGCGCCAGATTGGTGTGGAAATTAGCGGCTGAGACTATCCTCGTATCTGGTGTCACCCCAAATCCTTTTAAACCCACTGACAAAGTTGTTGTTCACGGCATGAATTTTTCGGATAACGCCAAGGGTGTGGTGGTTACGATCGGCGGAAAACCAGCGAAAGTTATCAGCGTAAAAAACAACGAAATTCAATTGACACCACCAACGAATTTAACTGGAGGCAAGAACGATTTAGTTGTTGCTGCCAACTCGATGACGAGCGCTCCCTTCAAAGTTATGCTAAAAGGGGCTGCAACACTTAATGATATAGATCATCTTGCTACAGCTCCTCAGCATCCTGTGGTTATAGCCGGTACGGGCTTCTCCAAAGTTCTCTCCGAAAATGTAGTGAAATTTGGAACTCACACAGGTCGCGTGACGCGAGCCAGTGATACCAGGCTCACTGTCATAGTGCCCAACATGGTTTTTCCAACGCGGGTGGATATCGCTGTATATGTTCGGGGCATGAAGGCTGACGGAAATCTCGATTTGCACGTGGATCAGCGAGTGATACCAAAAGGCGAATTTCTTCTACGTCCAGTTGAAACGCATGGGCCTTCACTGCCCCATCCTAGAAGTATCTGAAGGCTTTCTAGTTTGTTGTTTTAATTTCAACCGGCTGATTGGGATTCTTAGGATTGCCGATTTTGACGTAACCAATTACGTCTTCTGATCCCGGTGTTGCACCTTGTTTATAGACTTTAAAAGAATAAGAACCATTATCGAATCCATTACCTTTATCTACAACGACTGCCACTCTCTCAGCGGAATTTGCCTTAATCAGTCTCCGGTTCAGCTCTTCCGCACGCTCTCTCAAAGCGTGTGCGACGGTCTCTTTATTTGCGTTTGGTGCTTCCTTCGCATCGTTGTAAATGCCCTCAATTTCCTTTGCGTCTCTACGGGCGAATTTGCCATGGCTGATATTCGCAAACTCTCTAAATATGTCTATTCCTGGTCCCAGTTGTAGTTGTGCGCCATAAGCTGCAAGGTACAGATTTTCGTTTACTTGAGTGAGTTCTTTTGAATTGAAATTGATGTTGGCGGCATCGAGTTTGTGCGTTGCATCTAAAGTCATTGTTATTTCCTCTCGGTAGGTGTTGAGACTTGCGTTTTCTCAGGGCGAAAACGCAATGTCCTCGCCTGTGTCACGTGAGTGTTTACTAAGAATGGGCAGATTGTGCCCGAAGTTTGTGACAAAAAATTGGCAGTTTAATCTGCTTACGGATCAAGTCGAGCAACAGGCTGCCTAAAACGGGCTGGACTGGCACCGGACACGTAAAGTGGATAGTTGCCAAGAAAGTGGCATCTCACTAACATTACCGCTATTCGCCGAGGAATCCCAAGACGGCTAGGGGCGGGAGATTAACGAATGAACATAACTCTAGAACTTCAGAAAGTGTTGCGGCAAATTGAAGAAGACTATTGGCCTCCCCTTATAACAGACAGTCTCACCGATTCAGTCTCACTAACAGATTCACACACAGAATCCGTTACTGTTATCGATTCACCGAATCTGGATTTTAGTCCGACCGATGAAGACGCGGTAGAGCCAAAACCGACATTCCAAGACGGACTAAAGGAAAAATGTTTCTTTATTCAGTCTCTAGTGGAGTTTGTCTAAACAAGGCTAGCTCTGGCACTCCTTAAGCCGGTAGCAATCAGAGCTGTGGTCATTTACCATGCCGACGGCTTGCATCCAGGCATAGACGATAACTGGACCGACAAACTTGAAACCTCTGCGCTTTAGCTCCTTTGATAATTGCTCTGAAATTGGTGATTTTGCCAACCTTGTACGACCATTGTATTGAATGGGTTTGTGCTTCACGAAGCTCCAAACAAAATCGGAGAAATCTTCTCCCTCTTCCATCATTTTTAGGTAAGCCTGCGCATTTCCTCTTGCGGCTTCAATTTTAGATCTCGATCGAATGATGCCTTCGTTCTGCATCAGCTTTTCGATATCTGCTTCAGTCAATTTCGCCATTTTCTTCGGATCGAAATTCTTGAACGCTTTTCGAAAAGCTTCGCGCTTACGCAAGATAGTTAGCCAAGAGAGCCCAGCTTGAAAGCCATCAAGCATCAGTTTTTCAAAGAGTTGTTGGCTATCGTAATTGGGCACTCCCCATTCTTCATCATGGTATTGCTGCATAAGCTCGTCGCCTTCAGACCAAGCGCAACGCACAACTTGCTTTTTCGTTTGCACTTTCACAAATGCTTTCCTCGTCACAAGCCTTCTACAATGTAAGCTTGATAGGATGCACCTTTGTGTCTGTGCTTTACGACTTCCTGGTAGGCAGGACTGTAGTACCAGGCCTTTGCCGCAGCCATAGTTGGAAATTCTATTATGACAGCCCCTTCAATTGGATCTCCTTCCAGCATCTCCTGAGGTCCATATGCGGCGTGAATTTTTATCTGGTGACCTGCGAAGGTAGCTTTCACCTTTCGCGTATACTCATCCATTTCCGCCTGGTCAAGCGTTTTTTCGCGTGTAAAGACTGCAAATGCGCTCATTACTTTCTTGACTCCAAAAACGTGGTGAGATCGGCGAGTTCTTTGGCGGAAATATTGCCTGCATAAGCCGGCATGTTGTAGCCACCATTTACGATTCGAATGGTTAGTTGTTCGTGGGTTAGTCGTTTGCCGACATCGGTCAAATCCGGACCACGTTGGCCACCGTGTCCAGAAATGGTATGGCAGAAGAGACAGCCTTTCGTATCAAAGGTTTGAGCACCATCAAAGATAGGTCCGCTCTTGGCACCAATAATTTCCGGTGTGAGAGCTTTCGCTTCAAAGTTAGGAGTCCAGGGTTCAGTTACACCTGCAACGGTAAGAGCACCTACGAATGTGATAACGAAGATCACAATAGCCATCGCCCATGGCCTGCGTTTGGGGCTGCGTTCGCCTTTGTTTGATATGAAGGGTGCCGAAAGCATTCCTAGAACGATGAATATCGGAAACCCTAAGATTACCCAGTCTTCTGCGGCGTGCGGCAATAGCGCCAGTAGCGCAAAATACCAGAGGAGATACCAGTCAGGCTTGGGTTGTGCATTTACGAGAGATGGATCTGGTGGTCGGTCAACTTGCGGAGGTCCAAATGCAACCGCGCAAATTACAACGCCGATTACAACCAATGTGCTAAAGACAATGTCTCGCCATGCAGCATCTGGCCAGAAGGGCTTGCCTTCCTTCTTAAGCATGGCCTCGTATTTTGTTTTATACGTTTTGGGATCTACCAGTTCACCAACAACCGGTGGCTCAGAGATGCCGTGATGAAGAACCAAATAAACGTGCAATACAATCGCTAAAATTAGGATGGCGGGAAATATAAAGACGTGACACGCGAAAAAGTGGCTCAGTGTGGCGCTTCCAACCGACGTTCCGGAAAGCAGAATCTGAGCTGCATAAGGGCCAATGAATGGTGCGCGGAGAGCTTGTTCAGCTCCTACTGCAATTGTCCAGACTGAGTTTTGATCCCAGCGCAGAACTTGTCCTGTAAATCCCATTGCAACAGTAAGGAAGAGCAGAGCTACGCCTGTAAGCCAGTTGAGTTCACGCGGATATTTGAAGGCGCCCATGACATAAGTACGAATGGCGTGGCACCCCACAAACAGAATCATTGCTGAAGCGCCGAAGTAATGTATCGCTCGCAGGAGGTTTCCGAATGGTGCTTCGTGCGTTATGTATTGCACGGTCATGTAGGCCTGACCTGCCGACGGCACATACAAGGTAGACAGCGCGATACCAGTTATTACCTGAATGATGAATGACGTCATGATGGCTGTGCCGAAGACGTAGTACCACTTCGATCCAGGTGGTACCAGGTGCGTCAGCATGTGCATGATGGGCTCATAGAGACCTGTTCGCTCTTCAAGCCATGCGCCCAATTTTTTCAACAATTCCATCATGGCTGGTGATTAACTTTCAATGAGTACAGGAGTAACTTTCAATTGGACATCGCCGTCAACTATACGAACCGGATATTGGTGCAACGGTTGCGGAGGGGGGCCGGCAGCCACATCTCCGTTACTGTAATAAACACCACCATGGCAAGGGCATAAGAAGAGATCCGCCTTGGACTCCCATCGAACGGGGCATCCTAAGTGCGTGCAATTGGTTGCAAAAGCTGTGAATTTGTCATCCGGAAGTCGACGCAGCCATGCTGAACGGTGACCACTTACACCGTCCCACGGAAGTGTGTTCGGATCATGGAAGCCGACTTCAACTGTTTCGTGTTCTTTGAATTTTTCGATCGGACCAACATTAACCCATTCAATTTTTTTCGGAACAAACAAGTAATTCAGCATAAATGCCACACCTGGAATGGTGGCAACTGCACCGATAACTCCGCCCAGAACTAAACTGAGCATTTTTAAAAACTCTTCCCGACTGACAAAGACCTTCTTCCAGTCTGGCAAAGGATTTGGGTATTTATGCCCACCGCAGCCGTTAGTCATGTCTTAAGTCCTCAAACCATCCATATGCTGAAAGTAGAAAAGTTGCAAATCCTGCTACAGAAATGATCCAGGTGGTTACCACTCCGAATGCAAATAGAGTAATGCCGAATGCCATTGTGACCGGCCAAACAGATGGACTGCAGAGCTTCAATGGCAACGGCGGCGACAGTCCTTCAGGGTTCTTGTGTTTGTCTTCAATCTCTTCAGACATTCTTCTCTCCCAGAGCTCCGGGCTGCTCTTCTTTAAACCATTCGACCATGACGACCATTATTGCCCACAAGAATATGGCGCCAGCAGGTTCCCACATGATTGCGCCACCCATTTTTTGATCGTCTAACTGGGACATCCCCCAGCCTTCACGAATGAGTTTTAGCGCACCTAAATCATCGGAAGGGTTGGCATAGCAAGCGTAGTATGGTGTTTCGGAAACTGTGAAGATGATACCTAAAGTGGTGCACATCGCGGCTGCCAATCCCAAATAGATCAAAGCTGACATAGGCTTTAAGCGAGTCTCGGGAATAGGTTTGAAAACTGGCCACCACAACATTGTGCCGGTGACAATGAACATGAGATGTTCGCAAATATGCACGGTGTCATCTTCGAGGGTGAGATTGTAGAGATACGGCAAATGCCAGACCCAAAAGGTGGCGTTTGCGACAAAGAGCGCGAGCACCGGGTAGCTCAAAATGCATTCAAGAGTCGCAACGAATGGTATTTTCAGCCACGCTCTTACGAACGATTCAGGAATACCGGCCACGAGCAAAACTGGTGCAATTGTCCCAAGCATCATATGTTGCACCATGTGCACGCTGAAAAGGTAATCCTCCCCAACTGCATCTACTGGTGAACACAGTGCCAGAAATAGAGTGAGTATACCGAGCAGGAAGTAAATGCACTGCGCATCGAACTTTGCGCGCCTAAAATAAAGGTAGGATCCCGAAAGTACAACGCAGCCAATTATGACTTGCGGATCAAAATCCCATGCGGTTAAAAGTGCTAGCAACGCTGGCGTCATACATATCTCCAGAGATAGACAATGGAGAAGATGACGATCCAGACAGCATCAACAAAGTGCCAGTAAACAGCAATTGATGCAATGCCGGACATTGATGGTTCTTCCTTGCGTCCCCATACTGCAAGACCGAATAAAAGAGACAGCAAAAGAAGTCCAATGAAAACGTGAAATCCGTGGAAACCAGTGAGAGTGAAAAACGTGCTGCCGAATAAGTCGCGGCTGATCGTAATTTTCTCGTGGATAAGATTGGCGTACTCCATTCCTTGACCGGCTAGGAAAATTCCACCAAGAAGAATGGTTACTGCCATCCATACTGCAAACCCTAATTTTCCTTTTTTGTGGGCGACTTCAGCCAACCACAGTGTCAAACTGCTTGAGAGAAGTGCAATTGAAAACAAGCCGGTCTTAATTGGATCCAAAACAGCAGCGGCTGTCGCTCCAGTTGTTTTGTGGAAATTCACATAGGCTAGAACCAGCAACAGAAAGAATACCGACTCTGATGCGATGAAGAGAACCATTGCTAATACAGCGCGATCTTTCAGTAGATCTTTCATTGTTAGTGCCCCCTCTTCTTACCGATGTCTTCTGGGTGGGCGAGATCCCAGAGCGGACGACGGCTATGCACCGGAGGAACGAACTCGAAATTTTCCGGATGTGGTGGTGAACTTGTAGCCCATTCGAGCGTCCAAGCATTCCAGGGATTGGGACCGGCAATCTTGCCTTTGAAAAAGCTCTGAATCATGTTCCAGAAAAAGAGCACTACGGAACCTGCCAGCACAAATGCAAAGAGACTCGAAACAAAGTTCAGTGAGGAGACAAGCGGCTGTCCAAATGGATATGTCCAAACACGACGCGGCATGCCCACAGCTCCGAGGATATGCATGACGAAAAACGTACCATTGAAACCAATCGTCATTAGCCAGAAATGCCACTTGCCCAATGTCTCAGACATCATTCGCCCGGTAACTTTGGGGAAC
>CAJCIF010000043.1 GCA_903970355.1 Actinomycetota bacterium | reverse complement strand
GTAAAAGAGCCGGAAGTAAAAGAGCCGGAAGTAAAAGAGCCGGAAGTAAAAGAAGAACCGCAAATGGAAGTGCAAGCGCGCGGCAAAGGAATTTTTTCTGGCTACTTAAACTTGCCTGATAAAACCAAGGAAACTTTTACTGAAGACGGCTGGTTCAGAACCGGTGATATTGGCTACCTGAAGCATGGCAATCTGCATATTACCGGGCGCATTTCTTCTATGCTCAAGAGCGAAGGTGGCAAGAAAATTCAGCCGGATGATCTCGAAGAAGCTTATGGCAAATCACCCGGGATCAAAGAGATCGGTGTATTGCAAGATGACAACAAGCTAGTGGCACTGGTAGTGCCTGATCCCAAAGTGGTCGGCACCGGCGATGCCACGAAAAAAATATCGGAAGCTTTGCATCAGGCAGCGTCAAAATTACCTAGTTACGATCGAGTTAGCGACTTTGCTATTTCCAAACAGCCATTGCCGAGAACAAATCTCGGTAAAATTCGGCGACCACAACTTATCGAACAATATGAAAAAGCAAAGACAGAAAGCAAATCCGGCAAGTCTAAGGGGCATTCTTCAGAAGAACAATTGACATCTGAAGACAAAGCCTTGCTGGACGATCCGATCGCAAAACAAGGTTGGGAATGGCTGAAAGAGCGATTCCCCGATGCCGACATCACATTCGATACAGCGCCCTCTGTTGATCTCAATGTCGATTCACTCGAGTGGGTAAATTTGAGTTTGGAAATTCGCGACCGACTTGGTGTAGAGCTAACGGAAGACGCAATAGGTCGAATTGAAACCGTTCGCGATTTATTGAAAGAACTTACAGATGCTTCCAAATCCGGTGATGATGCTATTTCTCCATTCGAGGAACCGGAGAAGATTCTGAATGAAGATACAAAGCAATTTTTGAAACCATTAAGTCCTGCAATGACATCGATGTCCTATCTCCTCTATTTAGCGAATGTCGCTCTTATGCGCAGCCTTTTCAAAGTAGAAGCAATCGGGCTTGAGAATTTACCTAAGACTCATGCCGTAATAACACCGAATCACGCCAGCTACATAGATGCATTTGCACTGGCTGCGGTTTTGCCTTTTGAAAGATTGCACAAAACCCACTGGGCCGGTTGGGCGGGTATCGCCTTTGCCACACCTATAAATACATTCGTCTATAAACTCGCTCAGTCCATACCGATTGAAGCCAGCAAGTCACTCATGTCGAGTTTGGCGCTCGGTGCAGCAGTTTTAAAAAGACGGAAGAATCTCGTTTGGTTTCCGGAAGGAACGCGCACCATGAACGGTAGGCTGTTGCCTTTCAAACCTGGTATCGGAATGATCCTTGAACACTTCTCAGTGCCGGTGGTACCAGTATTAATTCATGGCAGTAGACAAGCGCTACCGCCGGGCCGCTTCTGGCCAACGTTTAGAAAGATAAAAGTGATATTCGGTGTGCCAATGCAACCGGAAGAACTGGCGAGTTTGGGAGAAGGCGACAGTGTTCCCGAGCGAATCGTCAGTGCTCTGCGCGATCAGGTTCAAGCGCTGCGAGATAACAATCACTAGACTCCCGTTCCACTTCATAGTTTGCGAATTGTTTGCCTAATTCTCTTGATTTGTTGCACATTTCTGCAAGCAAGGTTAAAAACAAAACGAGACTGGTTATTATGAAACGTAATTTCCAACGTCCGTTTGTTGCCAATGAGGTATCTATGCTGCCCACTAAAGCTTATGCTGCTCAATCAGAAACCAAGCCACTTGAACCGTTCAACATAGAGCGTAGAGAACCCAGCGCAAATGATGTTCTTCTGGAAATCAAATATTGCG
Organism: Actinomycetota bacterium; assembly: GCA_903970355.1. Classification (GTDB taxonomy): domain Bacteria; phylum Cyanobacteriota; class Vampirovibrionia; order Obscuribacterales; family Obscuribacteraceae; genus CAJCIF01. The sequence continues at coordinate 7,372 of CAJCIF010000043.1, read as the reverse complement.
GGGTTTGCCACTCAGATTTGCATCAGGCTCGCAATGAATGGAAGAACAGCATGTATCCTATGGTGCCTGGCCATGAAATCGTAGGCATAGTCACTAAAATTGGTTCGGATGTCAAAGATATAAAAATTGGCGATACAGTTGGAATTGGGTGCTTCGTAAACTCTTGCCGCAAATGCACAAACTGTAAAAACGGTGAAGAACAATATTGTGCAAACACTGCTTTCACTTATAACAGCACCGATAATGGCGTTCCTACATTTGGCGGCTATTCAACTCAAATCACCATCGATCGAAACTACCTTTTGAAAATTCCAGCTGGTTTACCGCTGGATGCAACAGCTCCACTTCTCTGTGCCGGCATCACTACATACAAACCTCTCAAAACCTGGGGCGCAGGCCCGGGCAAAAAAGTTGCTGTAGTTGGACTTGGTGGTCTGGGACACATGGCAGTAAAAATTGCCAAGGCAATGGGCGCTGAAGTGACCGTGTTGAGCCGCGGTGAACAGAAAAAAGAAGCAGCCAAACAACTGGGAGCCGATCAATACGTCGCTACGAATGTTGCTAAGAATATTGAGAGCCTGGCGGAATATTTCGATCTTGTAGTAGATACTGTTTCTGCCGAGCACGACATTGATGCCATATTGAGCACGATCAAACTTGGTGGCGTGATTGTGTTAGTGGGTGTACCGCCTGAAGGCGTAAAATTCAACGCTCATAACATCATTTCTAAGCGCCGCATATTTGCCGGCTCCATGATTGGTGGCATCGCTGAAACTCAAGAGATGCTCGATTTTTGCGCCGCTCACAAAGTAACCGCCGATATTGAATTAATCGACATCAAGGACGTTAATGACGCTTATGAGCGCATGGAACACGGCAACGTGAAATACCGGTTTGTTATTGATTGTGCAACTCTCAATTAGTCCTTTGCCGCCCACGAACACAGGTAGAGTGTGGCTGCTACCAGCAATAGACTTCTAAGTCCCCACAAATTTGACAAATACTCAAGTAATGCTCCGGCGACACAACCGAACAGGTTGAATGCGATGGCACGGGACGGTGTGATGACAGTTTTGAATCGAAGCGCAAAAACAAGGGCGGCAAAGAAACAGGGCAATAAACAGAAAACAGTCAAAGCGGCATTTCCAGAAAAATCAAGGACGTGGTTGAGTTCCGTAAATGCTTCGATTGGAACAAAATAAACAAGCACAAGAGAAGCGATAAGCGCTCCATAAATAACATTGAGGTATCGCGAAAGCTTCTCTCCATTTTTTAAGATCAAAATATTCGCCAGAAGAATCATAATCAGAATGGTAATAATAACGAGGGAAGCCGTTATCGCTGTTGCGCTGTAGAGCAACGCCAATCTGCTAATGGCACAAAGTTCAATTAACATAAAAGCGCTGCCGAGAAAGAACATGCTCCAATATTTTGTTTCTTTCGAAAACAACAGATTGCGCCCGGCAAAGACCGCAAGTGCAATTACCTCCAACAGTACAATCACGAAAGGCAAGTCGAGCTGATCGTTCCTCATATAGAGGAATGGCCAATCATCGTTGAGAATCTTTCCATCCCATTCGTTTGTTGCTGCAACCTGGGTGTAAGTTGGCACCGATTCTGGTGCGTTAACCAACTTTTTGTTAATTGGTTCGCCAATGAAGAAGAAAAATGCATAACCATCATAGACAAGCGGTGGATAGCCAAAAGCTTGTTCCAACGTATGGCGAATGCGTTCGCGAAGCCATTTATATCCACCAGAACCGAACGATAACACCATAACTCCATCCGGTGTCAGCACCCGTTTGACCGCCTCAAAACTTTCTTTAGTATGCACATAAGAATCGACACGGGTTGAGGAGGAAAGCCCTGCCAAAGTACTTGAATCCAGACATGCAAGAAAAACAAGATCGTACTTTTTGGTACACGTTTTTACGTAGTGCCGCGCATCATCAACAATGACGTGCACTCGATCCGACGAATAAGCAGGATTGATTTGTTTACCAAGGTGAGCGATGAGTGGATCAATTTCTATGGCGTCAATGTGCTCAACACCTCGCTGCAGAAATTCCCAGGAATCCATGCCCATACCACCGCCAAGAACGAGGATATTGCGTGGGTGCGGGCAGATCGTGAAGAGCAGGTCGTAATACTTATTGTGCTTCTCCATCGCATCTACTAATTCCGGCGCCATTTGTTCACCGGGTTCCAATTTCACCTTCGGCAAGAAGACTTGATGCAAAAGCCGCCCAACATTGAGGAACGTTCCGACTTGTTCTGAAACACCATTTTTAGTAACTTCGATAGGAAACGCTTCGATCTTGCTGTAAGGTGACCAATACACAACCGGTCCTCTTGCGGGTAAACCCACCGCTAAGAGCGTTCCTAGAAGTAGAAGCAAGGAACGATTCCGATACCACTTGGAAATATCCGGCAAACAAACGATAGCAACTGCAATTGGCACAAGAAACATAGCCCACAACGGAAGCCATGCGTAACAGGATATGAGAAACAGAATGCTGCCCAGTACTGCACCGCCAATGTTGATGCAATAAGCTTTTAACGGCGGCAATTCATTGAAGAGGACACCAATGCGAGCTCCAAGTGAAACGCACGCAAAAAACGGGCCCGCTAGAAGTACGAGCAAAAACACCATGAATAATGATTGATAGAGGAAAAATTCCGGCGCATTAGCATGCACATCCGACCATTGATAAAGGTTGATCGATGGCAAGAAAAAGTACGAAAAGAATGTGAGAGACAGGACTCTAATGACTGCGGACGCAATGTATAAAGCAAAGGGAAACTGTGAATAGATTTTGGCTGCAAACTTCTCATTCTGTGCCAGGGCACTGCCAGCCCCCAGTCCAACCAGACATGTGGCAAGCGGAAATGCCTTGAACACACAAAGAGAGCGAAAGTCCGCAGCAAGCCAGCGAATAAAAATCAGCTCAACAAAAAGCGACGACAAACTGAGAAGGAAGAGTTCACCTTCCTTTGTTTTCAGATAACGAAGCACTTGCTGCAAAAGATGCCCTAACCTTCCCCAAACACTCGGCCGAAGTTATTTTAGCCGGTTTTGACTGTGCGACGCTCTTGATATTTAGCAACTCTGAAACGTTTTCAGGAGCTTAATCAACTATTCTCTTTGGAGTTTAGTGGGATCACAGCATGAATGACGTGGCAGACAGCTCTACAAATGACAGAAACCCTGAAGGCGCTAACGGCGCGTCTACCAATCGCCTAAATGGTGGCGAAATTCGAACAAATCTCGGCGAATACAACAGGCTGACTGATGCAATGCGCTTGGCTCAACTCGCCAGTACGCCAGAAAACAGTACCCTCATTGCCAAGATCGATTTAGAATTCGGCAAATATTATCTAAACCTTGACCAATTGGACGCCTATTCAGCCACAAAAGCAAAGGCTTGCATAGAGGACGCCGCCCGAATTTACAAGAACAATCACAGGAGCGATCTTGAACTGAAGGCTCTTGAAGAGGAGCTAGAGCTAGTGCGAAAAATTGACCCCAATCCTACCCAAAAATCGAATGAGAAGACTGAGGAACAACAATTGCAACAACGTATCGCGAAACTGTCCCAATTCAACAGTGCCATGGACGACTTCGATAAAGCCACGAGCGGAGTTTTTAAAGAGGGCGCCGTAGCCACTTCGTTAGATCATCTCGGAAAGGCCTATGCCAATCAAGATGACAAAGAGCAAGCCGACAAATGTTTCCAAAAAGCCCTCAACATTTTAGATAACTCTGACACGAAAGACCAAAAGGAAACTCTAGAGGTTTTACGAGATTACGCAGCATTTTTGCATAAGGCAAATTATGGGAATCCGAGTTTCATTGATGACCGGATTAAACAATTAGGCAACACTACTGGTGGTGCTGAGCACCAAATTATAACGTCCGATCCGTCCGAGAATCCTCCCTCACCTTATGCGAAAGACATGGAAATGCAGCTCCAGCGAAATTTCAATTTGACTGCCGAACTTTTCGGCAAGAGTTCAATTGAATTTGCGGATATCGCAAATGAGCTGGGAGATTACTATAAGGCACAAGGTTCGCAATATGAAGGTCTAGCTCGTAGTTATTATGGTGAAGCGCTGAGCGTATATTTCAGAGCAGATCAACCCATCAATGGGGCAGTTAAAACGTTAGTGAGCTATGCAGATGTCTTGCAATCCAGCGATCCTGAAAAGGCAAACCAACTAAGAGAAAGAGGCGCAGCCTTAGTATCTCTTGCCGCTAATACTCAAACGTTTTCCGAGAACATAGAATTTCCAATGTCGCCTGACGATTTAGCCCAGCATCTGACCCACCTTGCATTAAGCTATGACAGAGTAGGTGATACAACGAAGGCCGATGAGCTTTTTAACGAAGCCGTTAAAGTGCATCAGAACAACAAGCTCGGTAATACGGATTCAACTTACGATCTCTACGCTGAGTTTCTGAAGTCTCATGGCCGAAACCAGGAAGCAAAATACTATGCAGATCTCAGTAACTCTGAATCAATAGTTTTTAACTAGAATCTTCGGTAAGTGGGCTTCTGGAATTTGCACTACATCAGTCGAATTCTGTTGCATGCAATTGGCGGCTGTGAGCGGATAGGAATAAGAATTGCTTAAGCAAATGTTCGATGGTAAGACGTTACCCAATGATGCTGGCAATTTTACTGTTATTGATGTCTTAACGCGCACGTTGCCGCTGATTCGTTCTTGCAAGTACTCACCGGACTCCCTGGTCAATCCTTCAAGCGATACATCTGAAAGTTCCACATTTGAGAAAATCGATGGGTTAGCGACCGAGCTTCTTTGCACCACATCATGGGCTGTTTTATAAAGAAGGCTCTTTTGAGAGAGACTGCCATCACGTTCATTACTTTGAGGAGCGATCATTGCGGCTTTTCGAACTGCGTCACGGCATACTCTCGCATTGAATTCTTCCGCGCAGAAAATTTCGACAGATACGAAGATAAGCAATAATATTGGAACAAAGATCATTATCCCAAACACGCTTTCTATAAGACTAGAACCGGCATGCTTTCTCGTTTTCATTTGTCCATCCTTCGGGATACTCAAGAGCACATTCGGCCGATGGCGCTATCTTAAACTCCATTGGTATACCCAAAGGAGTAATCGATGCCTCACCTTGCACTCGTACATAACGAGTTTGAGCTGACGCCATCCCTGCCGGTTTAGTTTGCGAATACGAAAAGGACATCCGTAAGTCATGTTCAGCTTTCGGATCTATCAATTTCTTAAATAGGTTCGAATTAAATTGATTCATACTATTCTTGACGCTCTCTTTTGCAAGTTTTACCGTTAAACTGCTTGCCGCCGTGCGCGCGGCATCAACGCACGCTCTTTGCACTGCCATGTCAAATGCGAGCACTTCGGTAAGAGAACAAATTGCCAGAAATGTAGTGAGCACAATTACAAGTGCAGGAGCGAATTCGCTAATACTCGCCTTTTGATTGCGAACGGGTGAACTGCTTTTGTTTGGATTTCTCACTGCCATACTGAACATACCTATTTTGGACTGGTAACCGGAGAAGTTTGTCGTGCATAGGCTACTTGAGGCATAGTCATAATATCGATCTCGCTTGCCAAACGAAATTTGGATAGATCCGGCTCATCATCTGCCTTCTTCTCTCTGTTTGGATGACTGAACTCGTCTTCGAATTGAATGTTCGGATTGGAATAATTCAGATATGAAAAGCTGAGCGGTTTACCGCCATGTTTGCCACCGTCTTTTGTGCTAAGTATCCGAGATTCATCAAGGTATCGAACCTGGAATGGCATTAGTCCATATGAAAGAACGCAACCGGAAGGTTGTTCTTCCGAAGTAATTAAGTGATTAACCGGAGGCTTATCCAGAAGAAGTTTTTTCAAAGCACCGTTATCATCGAAGTAAAGGAGAACGTAGTAAATTGGTGATGGATTCTCGTTCGGATTCACAAATGGAACTTGGAAGGTCTGGATAATAGAAGCAAGGGTCTCCTTCCCGCTTTTATTCGACGAGCGCAGGAAATCATAAATGCAATCTGCCAGCACTGAAGAAGCCGTGCCGGCAGTTGGTATGTTGCTTAAGGTGGCGCCGGTATCTATGGGGTAATCTCCTCCTTTCGCTAAACTTGTCAAAACCGTCGTATTTGCAAATTGTCCATAGGACAATAATTCAGCCACCGAACTTGCAACCGCAGCTCCTGCGGGGAAACCTATCACCAACGTGCTTCGATTTGAAAATGATTGGTAAGAAGGTGGTATTGCACAGGCACTAGCCCGAAGCGGATAAGGCATAGAAACTGCTGCCGTGAGCTTTACGATTGAACCCAGTTGGTTATTGCGAGGACGGGTTAGAACCGCAAGATCTACCAGTCTGGCTTCGGGAGCGGTTGCTGCCAGATAGAAATCCTTTTGATCGACAGCTAAATCTTTATCTGAAACATAACAACCATTGTAGATGTCTGGTTCCTTTAGTTTGCCTAATTCAAGTTGACCTGGTGCGGTTGTTATAGTGGGACCTCCTCCATTCAGGGACATCAGTTCCAAGGAAAAATTCTTGGGCGAAATATCCAAAGCACCTAAGCCTTGTTTGTAAGCCCTGATCGCAACATCCAGAAGATGCACAGGTTTGCCATTGGCATCAATTGCGAGGTTTTTGGATTTTCCTTGCGGCAATAGCGCATCTTGCCAGGCTTCGATAAGTCGCTTCTTTGTGATGATGAGAGCCTGGCGATCTTCCTCGACACGACTCTCCATTTGATCGGATCGAAGAGCTGAAGCCAATATCTGATTTTGGCGGAGAGTTGCGGTGATTGAATTTATCCCTTTTATGGGAACCGGGTCTCCCGCATCACCACGAGTACGTGAGCCGGCAGGCTGCTCTGAAAGGGCGACAAAACCAAAATGGGGATCATCTATAACGATGCGCGATAGTTCTCTCGAACAAGCAAGCGAAGCTGATTCCGTTGCGGCATGGTGTGCCAACTCCAGTACTCGATATTTGCATATTTCCAAGCCAAAGTAGAGAAGAATTACAATTACAAATCCCAATGCGGCAGAAAGCATTAGCGCACTGCCATTTTTATTTCTCAAGTTACGCACTCCCTTTTAGTGTGCAATCTCATACCATTTCCCATCGATTTTCACGAAGTGAGGATCATTTCCTGAATGGGTGCCGACACTGAGTTTTATAGGAATCATATGTATCTGACCACTTCCTGATTTGTAGACTTCGTACCATTTGTCTCCAATCTTGGTCAGGTGCGGTTCACCAGGATCGTTATGTGACTTCGGCGGAAGTGAATGATTGTGTGAAGGTGGTGGTGATGGTGGCGTTTTATGGTGCGATGGCGGTGGT
>CAJCIF010000042.1 GCA_903970355.1 Actinomycetota bacterium | reverse complement strand
TGGCTTTAAATCTTACAATAGACACCCTTGTTTTGCCCCTTTTTGTGTGTGGATTGATGAAGAAGAAAGCGCTAAAAGGCTCCCTGACTGTTCCTGGTGATAAGTCAATATCTCATCGAGCTCTTATATTTTCCGCAATTGCTGAAGGTACTGTCGAAATTGAAAACTGTTCTCCTGCAGAAGATTGTGTCAGTTCCGCAGATTGCATGCGCAAGCTTGGCCTTGAAATAAGCAAATCTGCGCCATTAATGGAAGCGAAAAGCCCAGGGCTCTTTTCTCTAAAAGAGCCAACCGGTGAGCTATTCGCGGGAAACAGCGGCACAACTATTCGTTTACTGTCTGGGCTGGTTGCAGCTCAACCTTTTGCAACCGTGTTTGATGGGGATGATTCTTTGCGAAAACGTCCCATGAGGAGAGTTCTTGATCCGCTTGCTCAAATGGGCGCATCTTTTAAATTTCTCGCCAATGGATCCGGGGAGGCAAAAGATGGCTGCGCGCCTTTTCAGATTGAAGGCAAGGCACTTGCTGGTAAGACTTTTCAATTGAAAGTAGCATCTGCCCAGGTGCAAACCGCTCTCTTATTGGCAGGCTTGCAAGCGGACGGATACACGGCCGTTGTCTTGCCAGGTACGGTACGCGACCATACTGCACGCATGTTTCGTCATTTGGATGTGCCATTCGAAGCGCCTGATGAATTGACTGTCAGTGTCACTAAATTGAACAAAAAGGTCGCTGGTAAGCGAATACAGGTGCCGGCCGACATCTCGTCAGCGGCTTTTATGATGGTAGCGGCTGCGATCGCTCCCGGTTCAGAAGTTGTGTTAAACAATGTCGGCATTAATGCCGGGCGCACTCTCATAATTGATGTTCTCAAAGAGATGGGTGCCGACATAACACTAGAAAACAGGCGCGATCTTGGTTATGAACCTGTTGCCGATATAAGGATTCGCGGACAATCCCGTTTACGAGGCACCACCATATCCGGTGACACGATCGCAAGCGGTATAGACGAGATTCCGATTATTGCGCTTGCCGGTGCCTTTTGCGACGGCGAGCTGGTTGTAAGCGGCGCAGAAGAACTGCGATATAAAGAGAGCGATAGACTTGCCGCAATTATTGAAAATTTGGCCGCAGCCGGGGCAAAAATTGTGGGGCGGCAGGATGGTTTCGTAATAACGGGTCAAACGACACTAAAGGGTGGATCGCGTTGGCATACTCATGACGATCATCGTCTTGCAATGACGGGATTGGTGGCTAACCTGGTCTGTGAAGAAGGTTTGGATCTCGAAGAAAGAGATTCCGTCAAAATTTCTTATCCAACTTTTGAGCAGGATTTAGCGAAGTTGACTTAGTTACTTCGGGCGCTTTTTGGTAGTGCGCTTTGTTGTGGATTTTTTCGCTTGAACAAGTTGTTTGCTGTTTGCACTGCGTGTAGAGCTTAGAGGTTTTGCCGACTTTGTTGCTTTTGCTTTTGTCTTCGTGCTTTTGCTAGGCTTTACTGTTTTACTTAGTGTTGCTGTTCGCTTAGTAGTTTTGCTCAGCGTTGTGGGCTTTGCGACTTTGCCATTTTTCCCGGCTCCGTTCGATGCTTCTCGGACGAGTCTCATAATGGCAGGTGCCTTACCGCGTTCGATAGCGATCATGTTGCCTGTGCCCTTGAGTTTCGGTATTGTGCTCACTTCTCTTCCACGAACCTTATGAGAGCCTTTGCGTCTCTTACCGAAATCGCTTTCTTTCACTTCCACGATATCAAGCGGTTCCTTGCAATAGATGGAATATCGGCAGGCAGCCTCGAGAGCTAAGCGTGCAATTTCAAAACCGTCATTCATCAGGTCATAACAGCCATACAAACAACCAAGAGCATAGTCAGAACCAGCTCCTTTTGCGGCGAACCGATCATATTCATGGACACTCAAATTCGAAGAGACGCCATATATGCTGTGCGCGGTTACAACGAGGAAAACGTTGTAGAAGCTGGCATATGTTTCCTTACCGGAATCGACAAGCGTGTAAGATTTTTTCATCTCGTTGTAGAGCTCTAGAAAGAATGTGAAAACATCACTTCTATCTCTGAACGGATTTTCGACTAGTTTGTGATTCGACTTGAATAAGTGTTCAATGACGTTATCCAGAAGCGTGTAGCCACTGGTTGCCAGATACCCGTGTTTCAACTTGACTATTTTCGATCCATCGACAAGGTCAGTTGAATAACCGCTGCCGAAAGTAGTTATTCGATCGGCACCGACAAAAACGCGATTATTCTTCTTTATTGCGATCAAGATAGTCATAACACTTTAATACCCAATATTGTTCGCCACCGGGCGATCCAGCTAGAATATACCAAATTGTGGGTTTCCGAATTGAAGGGCGCAAAATTGAGATCGCTAAAAAGCAAGCCAAGTACTCAATCTCCAGCCATAAAGCCAACTTGCTTTTTATTAGCCATGGCACTCAACTTGACGGCTAATTTGCCCACTATCGCTCAAACCGCGTCGGATTTCCAGAATAGCGGTGCACCCCGCCAGGTTAGCTCAAGTACACCAAGCAATAACATCGAGTCGATCCGCAAATGGTTTCAGCGATACGACAACATTAGACATGAAGCTCAGATGACACCAACCGAACGACAAAAGGCCGATGCGATGATGGCCCAGGGGCTGTCGATTATCATTCCGGGTGAGCAAAAAGTAGAATCGCAGCAGTTCTTATCTTCCATGGTTAACCGCTACCACAAGGCGAGCGCGGAGTTGAAAGGTTTGACTTATCTACAAGCCACAGCCAATCTACATATGGGCTTCTACAACTATTTCAACGATGCTGCCAGGCTTTTTTCCGATTATATGAAAGTCCAAAACAACTTACTTGCCGTTGATGATCAAGGTCAATCTATTGCAAGCACCTTGATGGGCCGCAAGGAATCTCTTGCGAATCTGGAACAGAATAATAAGGCACTGGACGCGCAAATGCGGCAAACCTTTGGCATTGCCCCTTATCCTTATTGATTACAACGCTCTAGAGTAATTCTATAAACGCTTGCAACTATGCACGCCTGTCGCTTAGGCGTGCATAGTTGCAAGCGAACTTCTTTTGATTTGTCAGAGAAAAACTTTTCCGATTTCGTCATGGGCCATCGAACTTTTTTCGTTTTCACACGTAGTTAGATATTGAGACTCAAAATTCTAATAGGCAGTGAGAATTAAAAAAGGAGGCACCGACATGGCTATGTCGATGGTAAAACGATACATTCATCACTTAGTGGACGGGAAGATATTTACGACGCGAGATTGCCTTGCTTTTGGTAAACGAGCAGCGGTGGATCAAGCGCTTTATCGGTTAGTGAAAATTGGCTGGATTCGTCGATTGGCGCGAGGTGTCTTTGTTAAAGAACTGGGTTACATGAAAGATTTTTCGATTTTCGAAATTGCAAAAGCGAAAGCGGAATCTTTTGGAAGACGCATCGTTGAACAACCATTGTTTGTGGCAGAAACGTACACGGAAAATTATGGAAAAAGGCCAAAGGTGGCGATATTTTTGATTGATGGTCGCTCCAGTCAATTTCACATTGAAGGACGAAAGGTTCAGTTCAAGCACGTTTCGCCGCGTAAGTTGAAATTGGCGGAAACTCCGGTTGGTGAAGCTGCCCGAGCCGTTTGGAACTTAGGGGAAAAATTGGGAGATGGTTATGCGTTGATGAATGCAACTGCATTCTTCAACAGGGAAGATCGCATCTGGTTCAGACGGAACATTCGCTGGATGCCAGCATGGCTAAGTGACCAGATTCAACTCAATCGTTGGGATAAGTATTACGAAGGGTTGGCTGCTGCCAGCTGAACAATTGCCTTTACACTCAGTGATAGCTGAAGCTATCACTTCGCGTAAAGGTATAGAGCATTCGCGGTCAAAGCTAATTTGAGTTGAGCTGGTGCAGCACAATTACAACGAAATGTCGCAGTGTTGTTTGTAGATTTTATTGAGTGTGTTCAGATCGCGCTGAGACAATCGGGAAAATTCATCAGTTATGCTGTTCATCAAATCGGAACGCACATTGCTGTGTCCATTAATACCTAGTGCATGGCCAAGTTCGTGTGCAACTACGTTTTGCAGAACTCGCAGACGCACACGTGGTGCTTTGTCGTAAATGAGATCAAGATTGACCTCAATCGTTTGCGGCAATGCTGTGTAGTGCTTGGTGGTAGGAAACATCGGAATGAATCCAATTGGTGTTACCATCATACGTCCATTATCAGCACGCCATTGGGTTATTGTGTGGGCACCGAGTATAGTATCATTCGGATTTACGCCCAATCCCAGATGAGACCATACAACTCGAATGCGG
>CAJCIF010000041.1 GCA_903970355.1 Actinomycetota bacterium | reverse complement strand
TTGAACTTTTTTTGTCTCTCACACGTTGTCCACATTAGTAGAGGATTTCGGACGACTAGAAAATTTGAAAAATGGGAGACAGGCGGATGGCTATACATATGATTCGGAGATTTGTGGCCTTTTGGCCGGACGAGACTATTTTTACAACCAGGGATTGTTTAGTGTTTGGGATGCGGGCGGCAGTTGATAAGGCGCTTGCTCGGCTGGTTTATAGAGGGGATATCATTCGGCTGGCGCGGGGTGTTTTTGTTAAGGCGAGGAATTGTAGAAAGGTATTTTCAGATTGGGAAATAGCTAAGGCCAAGGCAAATGCTTTTGGACGGACGTTGATTGAAGCGCCTCTGGTAGTGGCTGAGAGGATGAGCGCGGATGTCGGCAAAAGAGTGTCAACAGTTGAATTTTGTACAGAAGGTCATTCCAGTCACTTTCAAATTGGAGAACGCACCATTTATTTCAAGAAGGTAGGTCAGCGCAAACTGCAGCTAGCGAAATGTAAAGCTGGTGAGGCTGCGCGAGCTTTGTGGAATATTGGACAGCTGCAAGCTAATCTTGTTGCCTACGAAAAAGCAATCGCGCTATTCGATCGCCTGGACCGCATCGAATTTCGCCGAAATATACGCTGGATGCCGGCTTGGTTGAGCGATCAAATAAAATTTCGGCCTTGGGATCGTGATTACGAAAAGAAAGAAACAAATCCATCTCTAAAAGAGGCTTTTTAACAACTTTTGGGAGCCTGGAAAAAACGTTAGACTGCCTGCCAGGCGGGCTTAAAAAGGCTGCAAATGGTCACCTACATTACAACTTCGCCCAAACTTTGATTAGTTATTTCAAACGGGCTTGGGAACTGGCTTGTAATGTGTCACAATCTGATCGGTGCTCTGTGCTTGCGAAAATTTGGAATTGCCCTAAATCCGCATGCAGAGGCTTAACGAGGAGGTACGACCGTGACTGATAGCAAAACCATAGTTTATTTCAATGGGCAATTTGTGCCGCTTGAAGATGCAAAAGTAAGCGTAATGAATCATACGTTTCTTTATGGGATTGCCGTATTCGAAGGGATGCGCGGCTACTGGAATCCTGAGCACCAGCAAATGTACATCTTCAAAATGCGCGAGCATTACGAACGCATGATAGACAGCATGAAAATTATGCGTTTCCCTATCACTCATTCAATTGATGAAATGTGCCAGCTGACAATTGAGCTGCTCAATCGCAATCAACCCAAAATTGATACTTACGTACGAGCAACCATTTACGATGATGTGAACGCCATAGGCGTAAGCATCGGCGAGAAAACCCAGTTCAATCTTTTCCCTGTTCCACTGGGCGACTACTATCATGGCAAGGGCGATGGCCTGAAAGTTTGTGTCTCCAACTGGCGGCGTCTGAATGACAACGCTATACCTAACCGAGCCAAAATAGTCGGTGCTTATGCCGGAGCGGCAATTGCTAAAACAGACGCTTTGAAAGCCGGGTTCGATGAATGTATCGTTTTGTCTGAAGACGGCAACATTGCAGAAGGCAGCGCAATGAATTTGTTCGTTGTCAAAAAGGGCAGAATCGCAACTCCCATGACAACTGATCGCATCTTAGAAGGTGTCACAAGAGATACCATCATGGAGCTCTTCGAAAAGGAATTTGGTCTTGAAGTGGTCGCAAGACCAGTCAACCGCAGTGAACTCTACACGGCGGATGAGCTCTTCCTGACAGGCACTGCAGCCCAAGTTACGCCTATTTTAGAAGTAGACAAACGAACGGTTGGCGACGGTCAACCGGGAGAATTGACTAAGAAGATGCGAGAGCGGTACATTTCTGTCTGCAAAGGCGAAAAACCCGCCTATCAAAAATGGCTTACACCGGTCTACCCGACTTCCGTCGCCAAACCATCGGAAACCAGAGTAGTGACGAAAACCTGATTTTGGAGCTGATTATGCACTTCCGGTCCCATCGTGTTCATGTAATCGTCGCTTGTCTTGTCCTTATCTCTTACTTCGCAGCCGCAGGCTTTGCAGTTGAAGAGATTGATCAAAAGGCAGTGAATGTCTATGTCGAATTTATGCGTGCAGTCTATTACGCAAAAACTCCCGATCAACTCAGGGAATATCTAAGCGAAACAGAAACTAAGCAAATTGACGCACTCAAAACGGAACGCGAAAAGCAGGCAAAGCTAAAGCAATATAAGAGCCAGTACATAACCAAGGTCAAGTTCTATCAAGGTGAACGTGACGGAGATTTCTTGAAATTGATTGGTTCAGGATATATTTGGCGCAACGGAAAACTTTATCCAGGTGATGTCGTAGCCACAATGCATCTTGAGCACAACCAATGGAAAATCTGGGCTCGTGCATTCAATAACAGCACTGGTGTGCGCGCTCCTATGTAGTGCTGCAACTGCAGTGCTGCAACTGCAGTGCAAGTGTAGTCATGTCAGTGCAAGCTGTGATCGAAAGCAGGAGCATGCGTGCTTTTTGACTGACAAGGTTTAACCATCTCTGAACACGCTTGCAAAAACGATCAGTTGAAATGGCGAGGTTGCTGCACGCATGCAACAGCATTTGTACCAAATTTAGAGGCTGTGATAGTGCGTTGCTAGTCGGTTCGATTCAGGCGCTATTTCACCTTCTTTGAGCCGCTTTTGAACCTTTGCAAGTGTTCTTAATTCAGCCTTTGCTTCGGATTGATCGATAGCATCAGCATCATGCCGCAGTATCATTTTCCATTCTCGCAGTACGGCCATAAGGTCTTCCTGTTTGATACTACCAGTAGTGCGAACTTGATTTTTAAGTCGACCACTCATCGCTCTTGCGTAGAGGACATGCGTAGTTCCGTCGCCCGGATCAAGCTGGACAGCCTTCGATAATTTTTTGATGGCTTCTTCATAGTGGCCATCGTCGGCAAGCCGCTCACCTTCAAATCGTAAAGTTGAAGCTTCTGCCGCTCTTCCACCAACGCCGGAGCCATAGTAGTCGGTGTTCGGTGAAACAGGCTCTTCAAATTCGTCAGCCGCTGTTATGTGCGGTGAAATTAAATCTGCCAGGGCAGGCTGTTTAGCCAAGAGGCTCAAGGTTAAAAGAGGCAGCACCAGCAGAGAACGGGTGTTATTCATGCAAGACACTCTAATCAGTGTGATCGGTGATATCTGCTACATCTACTTGAGCACCACTCGCATGTATTTCTGCGATTTGTGCTTCCAGTTCTTTGATGCGACCATCAATGCGATCTATCTGGAGAAATTCTTCTTTGATTTGTTCAAACAGCGCTTGCCCATCTATTTTTTGATGTTGGCTGTATATACTGTAAGTTCTAATACCGACAGTTTGCAGATGACGGCTCTTTTCCGTTTGCAGCGTCATCAAATTCATCTTTACTTTGGCAATCTTTGCTTGCTTGGCTGTCGTGTCGGCAGCCTGCTTGGTAACTGACTTTACCTTATTGAAGATATTTTCAAAACCTGGTGCCATTTTCACTCTCCACGCAACGTGCTCTTTACTATAGCGCCAAACGATCTTGAATAATTGAATTTATTCGAAAGTTGCCATAAATTCCTGGGAAAGGCCAAAGCGCTTGTGAATTAAAGAAAGAGCCTCCTGGGCGTTCTTTTCAGGGAGCAGGACGCTCATTCGGAGCTCGCTTGTCGATACGAGTTCAACCGGAATACCGGCTCGGTTGAGGGTGTCAAAGAGTGTGGCAATCAAGTCCGGTTTTGTCGACAGGCGCCTGCCCACAATCGATATACGGGCAAGGTTGTTTTCACTCGAAACGACCGGATTGTTTAATTTACCGGCGTTATTTCTAATCACTGAGAGTACATCTTGACTGTGCTTTTCCGTAACCGTGAAGACGAGCTCTTGCTCGGATTCATCCTCACGGGCCATAAACATGACCATATCGGTTGCAATGCCCAACTCGGCAAGTCTGATGAATATTGAGGAGGTGGCCTCGAGAGGGCCGCTTTCAGCAATCTGTCCTTTCATTTTGATTGTGAAAGAAGTTATGTGCCGATCGAGTGCGATACCGCAGACGGTGTAAATCGGAGCTACCAATCTGTGAGTAATTAGAGTGCCAGTATTTTCGGGGTCGAAAGTAGAGCGCACCCTTACCGGCATCTGGCTTTCCATCGCAATTTCGACAGATTTAGGATGAATGACTTTCGCACCGGCTGAAGCTAATTCGAAAGTTTCTTCGTAACTAAGACATTTGAGTGGTAGCGCTTCTGGTACCAGGGTTGGATCAGCAGTAAATATGCCGGAGACGTCAGTATAGATATCACAGCGCTCAGCACCAAGAGCAACAGCAAGGGCAACGGCTGTCGTATCGGAAAGATCGG
>CAJCIF010000040.1 GCA_903970355.1 Actinomycetota bacterium | reverse complement strand
CATGATACGCAGCGGCAAGGTTAAATACGAACTCGCCATTAAAGTGATAAATCAGGCTCGCCAGAGCGCCATTACCTTTGAAGAAGCGCTTGAACGCCAGGGCATTGTCGAAGCTCACGATCACCGCGGTCTCAATGAACTGGCCGAACTTCTTTTATTGGCTCAAGTAGTGAGCGAGTTTCAACTGAAATCGGCATCAGATAGAGCCGAACAATCTGGTCTTCCTTTAGGAAGAAGTCTAGTTTTGATGGGCCTAGTCTCACCATCCGTAATGGCAACAGCACTGAACGCTCAGGTGCTGTTGCGCCAGAACCAGATTACCTTAAACCAAGCCATCCACGGACTTACCATTGCTTGCGCGCGCCGCGTATCCCTGGAGGAGGCCTTAAAGCTGGAAGGTATTTATGAATCGGGCTGCGATGCCTGGCTTAAGTTGGGCGAACTCTTTGCCATGGCCGGAATGCTTTCTGAAAGTGACAGTCTATGGGTAGTAGAAGCAAGCCTTGTTGATGGCCGTCCGTTTGGAGAATTACTTTTAGACGCTGGTCTCGTTTCAGAAAAGCAACTAGCTGCTGCCCTGGAATTGCAACGCATGGTTGCCGAAAAGGAAATCACACCTCAGCAAGCGGCTGAACTGATGCGCGGAGTAAATGCCTACAACATTCCGGTTCAAGAAGCTTTCAAGCAACTCAGACATTTTGGATCGCAGGTAGTTAGTCTAATTAAAATGGCTGGTTTCCTGAGCGAATCCCAAATTGAAGAAGCCAAAGCTGATGCCACTTCACCAATTGTTGATCTCTCGTTGTACCTATTTGAAATCGGCTTGATTGACAAACACATGTTGTCGATTGGACGGGACTGCCTGCGCCTTATTCGAGAGGACAAAATCAAAATAAACCAAGCTGTGGTTCTCTTGAATTACTGCACCCGCTCGAACCTGAGCATACCTGAAGCTTTGCAAGAATTAGCCTGGGATCAGCCTATTCAAGAAGCAGCGCTCGACAGTCGCGTCAAATTCTCAGCCTTCAACTAAATGCTTTACGGCATGTGCCGATTAAGCACTAAGTGAAATCACTCTGGCTTTGTCTTTCTCAGAATCCGATAAGACGCCATTGAAAAAGATATCGACGATTTCGTCTGTTCTCGATTTCAATGTTCTCTTTTCACGTGCGAAGTACTGAGTGAAAACGGCGCCGTAGAGCATGTCCGTCATAGCATCAGATATTGCATCTACTGATACTGAGCGGAGACGACCGGCTTCGACGAGTTCTTTCAACATGCGCTTCCATTCGCCGATATTGCGATCGCGATGTTGGAAATAGGTCGATTTTTCACGGTCCCGGAATTCCGAACGTTCCAAAAGGAACAACTCGATCAAAGCTTCGTTCTCATCGAAAAAGCCGAGATATTCACTTATCACTATGTAGATTCGTCGAACCAAATCGGCTTCGCCAATCGCCTTAACCGCAATGTGGTCACGCAACCGCTGCAAACCGCGGTCTACTGCTGCAAAAAACAATTCTTGCTTGGTCGGGAAGGCTCTGTAAATTGTGCCTTTGCCTATGCCAAGTTCGTCTGCGACAACTTGCAAATCGGCGTTGCGATAACCTTGCCGTGCAAAAAGCTCAGTTGCCGCTTTGAGAATCTCTTCCTTTCTCGCCAAATTCACTTCTTCCGATTGCTTCGGTCGCCCGGGTCCGCGCCTCGGAATCATGCTCATTTGTTCAACTGCCTGTAACGTGTTCATTGACCTACCTCTTTCTCCTTCGTGGACGGACCCGTCCGCCCGTGATTTTCATTATTTCCACTTCCCGTGGAGGGAACGTGAATTCGGATTGCGTTAATGATTTGGTACTCTGATCGGACCAAATGGAGGAAATCGCTGTGCAATACCTGGTTTTGGGCTACGATGGTACTGATGAGGCTGCTCTAGAACGAAGGCTTGCCAGCCGGCAGGCCCACATCGCTCTGGGCGACCAGATGAGGGACGCGGGGAAAATGCTTTTTGGTGTGGCGATTTTAAATGAATCTGATCAAATGGTCGGGTCGGCCATGATTTGTGATTTTGATAATAAGGAAGAGCTCGACGACTGGTTGAAAAGAGAACCTTATGTAACAGGCAAGGTCTGGCAAAAGATCGAAACCCACCCATGCCGCGTCGGGCCTAGCTTTGTGGGCTTAGTCAGAAAATAGTTACCCACCCCTTAGCTTCCCTTTTTTCAACTTCCAATAGGTGTCCGGATTGTCGCTTCACTTCAGACCGGTAGTCTTTTTCAACTTGAGAGGGTACTTCCGCTTTTAATGTGCTCGTTTTAATGACACGGCAGATTCACGGCACATTTATGACCCCAGTTTTTATGACTCCGTTTTTATGACACGGCGCGTTTATGAAGCCCCCTTTTATGACTCCGTTTTTATGACTCCAGCTTTATTCTTAAAACTCCACCCCGCCTTAATTGACTTGCAAGGCGAAATTAGGAATGATCAGAAATTCCAGTCAATTTTCCGTCCAACACCGCTTAGGTACTAATAAATGAGCACCATGACTACTACTGTTATCAAACCAAGAATTCGCGGATTCATCTGTATAACGTCGCATCCCACTGGTTGCGAAGCTCACGTTCAAGAGCAAATCAACTACGTAAAAAGCAAACCACCGATTGAATCGGGGCCGAAGAAAGTTTTGGTGATTGGGTCATCGACCGGTTATGGTCTGGCTTCTCGCATTGCACTTGCATTTGGTGCTGGCGCCGACACCATTGGCGTATTTTTTGAAAAGCCGCCAGAAGGTGGAAAACCAGCAACAGCAGGTTATTACAATTCGACTGCGTTTGAAAAATTTGCAAAAGCAGAAGGTCTCTACACTAAAAATTTCAATGGCGATGCTTTCTCTGATGAGATGAAAGAACAGGTTTGCGAGACGATCAAAAAGGATCTCGGCCAAGTAGATGCCGTCATATACAGCCTCGCTTCCCCCAAAAGAGTGCATCCAAGAAATGGTACCGTATATAGTTCTGCTCTGAAACCAATCGGACAAACTTTCACAGCCAAAACTCTCGATACCGATAAGGAACTAATTAAGGACATCACAATCGAACCCGCTAATGGAGCGGAAGTAACAGATACACTTGCTGTTATGGGTGGCGAAGATTGGCTTTTCTGGATAGAAGCTCTCAAAAAAGCCGGAGTATTGGCACCAGGGGCGATGACAGTTGCCTATTCTTACATCGGACCTTCAGTAACCTGGCCGATCTACAGAGATGGCACTATTGGTCAAGCTAAGAAAGATCTAGAAACAACTGCTAAGAAAATATCGGCCATGCTTGCTCATGAAAATGGCAAAGCCCTGGTCTCCATCAACAAGGCAGTTGTTACCCAGGCAAGTTCTGCCATCCCAGTTGTACCGCTCTACATCTCACTTCTCTACAAAGTCATGAAGGAGAAAGGTTTGCACGAAGGTTGCATCGAACAGATGTACCGTTTGTTTGCTACTCAGTTTTACAACAGTAAACAACCTACGTTAGATAGCGATGGTCGGGTTCGGGTAGACGATTGGGAAATGAGGGAAGACGTCCAGCAAGCCGTCCAAAAACTTTGGCTGGAAGTGACTAGCGAGAACATTCGGGATATATCCGACTTCGAAGGATACAAGACAGAGTTCTTGAAGCTCTTCGGTTTCGGGCTTCCTGGTGTCGATTATGAAGCGCCAGTTAGTCTGGACGTATAGCCTTTTCGCTATCACACAATTAAACTTTTCAGCCGATCTACTACGTAGTTCTCCCAATGAAATTTTTTACTAATTGGGATACTTTACATCCAAATATTCTCCACTCAGTATTGGGATTATGGCTGAGAACGCTAACGCCAAACCAGAAGATTTGAAACCACCTGTAACGGGCGGGGAGCAAGCTGCGACTAACGGTCAACCACCCAAAGCAGGGACGGATGCAACGGCTACGACAACTCCTGCCGGTCAGGCAGTAACAGCCGACCTGTCAAGCCAAACGTGGTCAGACGCTGCTGGATTTCGCTCTCTTCTCACTCCTAACGCTGCAAATGGCACATACGATCTGTCCGACCTTCGCATTGATGTGAACAAAGCCCTTTGGTCAGATGCTGCTTTTAGAAAAGATGTTCAAGCAGGTGTCGATCAAGTTGTGGCGCGGGCCTATGGAAACGATAAAGCCACCGTAGACAATACCGAACTAACCGCCCTTCAAAAAGAAAGAGAAGCGGCTCTTGCGCACCATAAACCAGGTGAGCAATGGATCGAAAACGGCGTGCGCTGTAAGCTTTCTGATAAAGGCGCGCTCATCAAAATGGACGCAAAGGGCGACGATATATATGTTTCTCCAGACGGCAGCGCTTATGTAGAAAAGCACGATCCAAAAGATGTAAAAAACTACACCGAGACATGGTTCAAACCTAACGGCCAGGCTATTCGGCATATTGCAGAACATGATGCTTCCGACAAACTCAAATCAACATACGAATACTTTAAGGGCAAAGGCCGGTGGGATGAAATCTCAGATCAGGTAGCTGTGCAGCACTTTGGTAGCTGCGTAGTGGATCTTAAGGACCATCTTAAATCACGATTGACCTTGGAATTCATTGAAAAGGCCCCCGAAGGTCTCGGCAACATGGCCGATGGTGTCTTGGCGACACTATATGATCAACAGGAAAACAAATTATTCAAACTAACAACCCAGCCGGGCGTTTTTCTCTATGACCATACTAGTAAAAAAATCTTCCACGTCTTCGACGGAAAAGTTCGAGAATTTGACCTTGTAAAACTCTCTCCAAGCGGTCCAGAGCTTGAAGAAATGCATGGTCTTTTCAGACGTGATACAAACGGGGACATTCTTTTCGGCACAACCAGTCGAGTTTCGAAAACAAACGAACTAACCGACAGCGCAAAACACCTAGACTTCAAAGACGGCGACCGATCCGTTGCTGCAACACTTGACGGACATAGAGTTACTGTGTCTGTCCATAACGGTGTTATCAAGTCCGAGGAAGCGGATGGCGGTGTAACCACTAACAATACATTAACGCACCATATAGAATCTCGCGATCTTGCCAACAAAATCCTCTATTCATCAGATTGGTCATTGGCACATGGTCTAACCTTCAAAACACCTGAAATTGATTTTGATGGTCGAACAACCCACATCCACAATGCTTATATGGACTTGACCATTACCAACAAGGAAAATGGCACCACTCAAATTGCCGATGGAAAAGATACCTGGACTTCTGGTTCAGACTGGCAATTGCAAATCGCGCAAGCAACCAGTTTCAGTGAAATGGCACTGCAACAAGCCGCTTCAGTCGGTCTTGCTGTATGCAGTAAATTTTCTGGAAACGACCGCCTCGATGCTTCCGATCTCGCCGCACTAGATGCAGTGATTGGCCAACTCGGTGCAGCGCAAGCAGCATGTTTACGGTGCGGTGCCGATCAAGTTGCTGTCTCACTTTCTCTCGTATCAGGAAGACTGGAAGGCATTAAAGGAGAAGCGGCAGTACGCCTAGGCGTGTCCACTCAACTGAGTTCAAACGGCGCCAATTCAATGCAAGTCGGGCAAGCACTTTCA